>JAFSLR010000211.1 GCA_017448375.1 Synergistaceae bacterium
AAGGAGCGTTGAAGGTGTCTGAATATATAGTTCTGAGACATATTTTAGAGTTCGTGATAATAATTCCTGCTGTAATTTTCGCGGTTATGCCAGTCTTTGAGGATTTCCGATTCAAGTCGTTGGCGGCGTACATAGCAGGAGGAATTTTGCTGATGCTCTTAGTATTTCTCGGAGCATATTTGAGGTTAGAATTTTCGCTTGACAGTACGATGATTATGTTTCCTTACGGTGTAATGTTCTTCATTCTCTACATTATTTTTGTTGACGCTAGCATAGGGAGAAAATTATTTTGCTTCTTCAACTCAATTATGCTTTGTGCGTTCTGTCCTCTCTACACCGTTTTCATAATGGCACCTGTTGAGGCTGAAAATAAAATCTGGCAGTCATCCGGGCTTTTCACTCTACAGTCGGGAATAGTATATATAGTTCTAGTTCTGATTGTGGGTGCGATGTTCTTCAAGACACTTTATGTGAAGCTCCCAATGCTTATGAGTCAGAAATATATCGGAACGGTTTGGGATTTTATGTTTCTTGTTCCGCTGTTTATGACTATGTTAATGCTGTGGTCGATTCCTATTCACCCTGATTTGGCTATGGTTGGAAGATTGCGTCCTGCTGCGCTGATATTCTTATGGCTGATTCTGATGATGATATTGCTGCTTTACCATGTATTCTGGTGGACGGCCATGAAACTCACTGAGGGTGCGAAACTTCAGCAAGAGAATACGCTTTTGACGATTGAGAGGAAACGCTACGGGGAGTTACGGAATTACATGGACGAGACTCGCGCATTGAGACATGATTTCAGGCAGCATATTTTAGTGATAAGCCAGCTATCGGGGTCAGGGAATTTGGGCGAACTTCAGAATTACTTGCAGCAGTTCAGCGACGGAGCATATACGAGTTACACGGGTTACTGCGGAAATATAGCGGTTGACGCGGTGTCATCATATTACACGGCGTTTGCGGAGAGCCAGTCAACAAAAATAGAATGGAAATTGAATCTCCCCAATGAAATTCCCATTAAAGAGTCTGAATACTGCGTTATACTCGGCAACCTTCTTGAAAACGCATTAAGGGCCGTAAAGAATCTCCCTAAAGAACGCCGTAAAATAACAGTAATATCATCTCTGCTTTCTGAAACGATAATAGGACTCTCAGTCGATAACCCTTACAGCGGGAAAATAATTTTCAGGAAGAACGGTCTCCCCCAATCTCAACGCGAAGGGCACGGAATAGGCTTGATGTCAGTCATGAATACTGTAAAACGCTATGAAGGCTCAATGAACATCAAGACGGAGAAGAATATATTTTCTGTTGATATAGTGCTTCACTGTAACGGATGAAAGATGAGGCTGAATCTTTTTCCGAAAGACTCAACCTCAAATAACTTCTTAGGCTACATCATCACCAAGTGCGCGCGACTGCCTTACGGTTACGGTTCTTGTGTAACATGAGAACGCATCATCAACAAATTTCCTCTCAGGCTTAGGCGTAATCATGCTCACAACAGGAACAATCACAAACCCCGCAAGCATACAGAATGCTCCCGCGTTAATCGGAGACCGTAAAAGTTCGGGGAAATCTGCTCTCACAAAAATATTTGCCGTCATCACTGCGCTTGAGAATATGAAGTTTACCCAGCACGATAATTTTGTTGCGCCCTTCCAGTAAAGGCTGTACATGAACGGTGCAAGGAATGCCCCCGCCAATGCTCCCCATGACACTCCCATTAACTGAGCTATGAATGTTACGTTTGAGGAGTACTGAATGAGTGCAAGGACTACGGATATTATTATGAAGATTACGATTAACACCCGCATGATTAAGAGCTGTTTCTTCTCGTCCATTTCCTTAATCACATGGCCTTTCAGCAAGTCAAGCGTTAATGTTGAACTTGACGCAAGCACTAATGATGAAAGAGTCGACATCGAGGCCGATAATACGAGAATCACAACAACGCCTATCAATATATCAGGAAGATTCGAGAGCATTACGGGAATAACAGAGTCGTAGCCTTCAGCGGGAACTCCGAGTCCTGAAGGGTCAAGCTGTGATGTGAAAAGTCTCCCGAAACCGCCCAAGAAATAACACCCTCCAGCAACTACAAGCGCGAAGAACGTAGATATTACTGTACCTTTTGTGATGTCGCTTTCGTTTTTGATTGCGTAGAACTTCTGCACCATTTGAGGAAGCCCCCATGTTCCCAAGCTCGTAAGTATCACAACGCCCAAGAGATTCACAGGGTCAGGGCCGAAGAATGACGCGAAGACTCCGGGGGATTTAGCGAGGGCTGTTACAGCGTGAGTGTCATTTACGGCAGCGAGTCCCGCAAGAGATTCTGAGAGGCCGCCTTTGCTTTCGAGGACTGCGACAACTACCGCAACGATTCCGATTAACATAATTATTCCCTGAATGAAATCATTGATTGCCGTAGCCATGTAACCGCCCGCTACAACGTAAATTCCAGTCAACACGGCCATGATGATGACGCATACCGAGTAATCGACGCTGAAAGCCATACCGAACAATCTGCTTAAACCGTTATAGAGCGATGCTGTGTACGGAATCAGG
>JAFSLR010000212.1 GCA_017448375.1 Synergistaceae bacterium
TGATAGCCAGAAAGCAGAGCGTTGCAGAAAAATTATTGCGCAGTATTCAGGGGCTTGATGACGTATCAATCATTAGTGCATGTAAACTTGCCTCATTTGATGTGTGGTACAGAAACCCTTTAGATGCAATGTTAAGCGCAGGTTATGAATATATTAATCCGGACAGAGAGACTATAGAGAATATATATGATATGATTATGCGTACCCAATCATTCATAAATAAGTACGGCCCTGTTGTTGTAAATGGGTTTACATTTGAAAACTCAGGCTACACCGAAGTTGTTAGCTCTGGCGACGGCGATTTTTTAACGCGCGACACGTTATGGGATATGAAAGTACTGCGTTCAAAGCTCACAAGCAAACATACTCTTCAACTCTTAATGTACTGGATAATGGGCAAACATTCAGGGCAAAAAATTTTTAAGAGTATTAACAAGCTGGGTGTGTTCAATCCTAGAATGAATATAGTGTACTTGCTGGAGACAAAGAATATTTTGCAAAGCATAATACGTGAAGTTGAGAACAAAGTAATATGCTACCAGTAATACAAGAAAACCCGCCTGATTCTCTCAAGCGAGCTATTAGTCTTCATATTCTGGTGGAGCTGAGGTACTCCGAAGAAAATACATAAACTCTTGCTATATTGGCTATCTGTGTGATTACTCCGGCTTTTATTTGTACGGTTTCTTGTACGGTCAGTGATTATTCTTCATGCTACTTTCCTTGAATGACTTTAACAGTGCATTGGATAAAAGTAGCGTCTGCTCGCTGAGAAGATACTGTTGACCTCCTTCATCAAGAAAAGCGTGCATATCTTCTGAAATCCAGCGTATTGCTCGCATTATCCGTTCATATTTCGACAAAATTTCTGATAATCCCATATGACAGTTCGTGATGCCGTCAAAATTCCATATAGGTTCATAGTGGAACAACCTGTTTCTAATTTTCTTAATCTCCACCAGCTCGGCACATATGGTTTCCCTTGTCGCACCCTTTGCATTAGGGAATATCTTATTCTGTGTAAAGAACCAAAAGTGATAATGAGAACTTTTTAACGGATGCTCTTTCAATATGTCTATCCATGCTCCAAATGATAGCCCTGAAATAATATCACCCACTCCCATAGCTCTGCCTTTCACATTTTTACTGGCATAGTTACAAGCATCGTTGATTTTAGTAAGTAAGGATTTCTTTTGAGGCATCCATAGCAACCAATCTTCGGGGTTGCCAAGTTCTTTATATTTTTTCCTACGCCACCGATAGTGCTCCTTCAAGACCTCATAGACCCTATTCCGTAATGTAACCTCTAGGTACTGCAATGGGAGGAAAAGCCTTGAGGAAAGCCTTTGCACAAGATCGTATGGTACTAAAGAAGCTTCCTCACTTTTAGTAGCTGTAAACAGTAGATACGGATGCAGACGTTCAGGTGATAAAGCTGCGATAATCTCCTTTGGATTGTAGGTTACTTCATCTGGCCGTGATGTGGTCAACTTGTTTTTTTTCACTCCCCATAATATAATTTTCACGCAGGCTCGGTATCCAGCCCGGGTGCCGCTAGTCCGGCTACCAGTTTCATGGGATGACTAGCGGGGTTACCTTAAGAACAACGGAGTATGTCGGGAAAATCGCATACTCCTTATTTTGTGTCCCCATTTTAACATAACACTTCACACAGCTCAATAGTTTATGATATATATATCATTTCTAAGCGCGCTACTTGTCAGCACGACCATTCCGCCACACTACTATTTCACCCTTCAACAGATTCACAAGGAAGCTCATATCTATGTCCTTGAAGTAGAACATCTGCAGGACTTTCGGATTCCCGTCAGAAGGGTTATATTGCTCGTATTTGCCGAAACGCTTTACCATCAGGTCAGGTTCCCACTTTGTGTCCATGATGATATGTTCCATCACAAAACTGCGTTTCCTGTTGACCGCAGGAGGATAGTCAAACAACGCCTTCACGTTCGAGCCTTCATAGAATCGATCGCCTTCGTAGTAGATTTCCGGCGGAGCTAAACTGTCCTCGACAGTAAACACATCGCCCGTCTGAATCCAGTATTTCTTAGCGATTGCGCGGGTGGCTTTCAGCATTTTATTCTGGCAGACCCCTTCCTGATACAGGGTTTTCTCTAAAGGGTCTGCGAGACTTGCTCCGAATGTCTGTGAGCTTTCTTCGCTCTCCTTACGCGCTTTGCTCAATTCGTCAGCGATTGCTTGCTTTTGATCAGCCGTGAGCTTGTCCAATACGTTCGGGGTCTTTTCGGCTGCCCATATTTCATCGACCTCATCAGGCAGAAGGAATCCGTTAGATTTCAGTTTTTGCTCTGCGTTTTCGGCAGAAACCAGCGGAGATACAGGTTCAGGCTCAGGCTCAATAGGTACAGGGCGTGAAGGTGCTTCGCCATCTTGCTTAATGAGTCCTGCCATCATCATGCCCATTAGTGCGACTGCATTGGCATTTTCCTTATCGAGAGCCTTAGTATTTTTTGAGGCTTTGTCAATGTAATCTACTACAGCAACCGCGCACCGCTTCAGGTCATCCATGCCGGAGATACTGACATTAAGGTTTCCGCGCATATACAGGGCTGAAAGCCAATCTCCACAGGTCGCCAGCTTGTTTTGGTAGGAGGCTCGCTTCCATTGGGCTATTGTGGCTTCATGAAGCGTACCGCCCTCGTACCATTCCTTTGCGCTTACGGGAGCAACAATCACCAATAGCGCGATCACAAGCAGTAAGCTATAAACACATTTCCTCAAATTCACCGCATCCTTTCTGTCGTTATTCTGTAAACTACAGCACCGCCACATGCGCAGCGCGTGAAGCCATTTCCCGGAGAAAATCATAGCTGGCTTGTATCGGCGGTAACTCTATCCTTTCTCCATTGCTTAATGTATATACAAGCATTCCCTTGTTGATTTGCCCTTGCGTATAAGGTCTATCCTCTCCGTTGGATACAGGCTCATTGGTCGCTGCATTCCCTACGGCGGGTTTAGGATCATCCGTCTCACCAAGAAGGTAATCTGTTGAAGTGTCTAATGCCTTAGCAAGCCTGACTATATACTTTTGGCTGGGACGCACTCGATTCGTTTCCCAGCGGGATATGATTGTACTGTCTGTATCGACTTTGTCGCCTAGTTCACTTTGCGATAGCTTTTGCTTCGTTCGTAAATCCCTGATTCTGTCTCCAATGGGCATGTATACTCACCTCCTGAAAAGATGTCGAGATAACAATACAGATTTGACTTGATAAAAACAAGGGCTTTAATGATTTGGCGAAAATGCATATATGCCTTGACACTATTAATGCAAATATGTATACTACCTAATGTCCTATGAGGAGGTGATGCTCTTGAAAGGATTAAAGGCTATACGACAAAAACTAGCATTGTCGCAGGCTGATCTAGAAAAGCTGACTGGCATAGATGCCAATACTTTTTCTCGATACGAGAGAGGAGTCGTAAAACCGTCTATAGAGGTTGCACAGAAAATTGCTGATGCCCTTAATGTAAGTGTAGATGAGTTGCTTAATGGTTCGGCCAAGCAGGAATTTGAAGTAAAAATTGTAATGGGGGTGAAGAATTTGACAGGTTTAGCAGGAATTGAGGTCATGGACAATACTTTTCTCTACGGAGTTCAGGATGATGAACCGCAGATTCATTTGGCGGGCAAAGTCAGAATTGATACGCCGGAACTTAGAGCAAAAGCACGAGACTTAATCCTCAAAAAATTTGACGCGGCCTGCAGAATGTTCGACCTCAAGGACAAGATCGAGGCAGAGGTTTAACCATGAATAAAGTACAGCTCGCTAATCCATACAATCCGGCCAAGAATTACAAAGTTGCCCATTGGTTCGCAACTCCAAAATTCGACGGCGTAAGGGCGGTATTCATTCCTGACAGAGGATTTTTTACTCGTAATGATAAGCCCGTTTCTGGACTTGATTCTATGGCGAGTGTCCTTCAGGAATTTTGCACGGAACGCGGGCTGTCATTCGTTGATGGTGAACTGGTACTTGCGGGCGGAAGTTTTCAGGCTAGTCAAAGCGCGATCCTTGCAGCTCAGCACGACGAAAAATCAAATATAGAATTTCACGTTTTCGCGGTCGGCGGCAGCTTCAAGGATACTCACGAAATGCTGCAGGAACTTCCAGATTTCCCTGACGCTCGGATTTTCAGAGTCCAGTCGGAGACCATTCCCAACACTTTCGAGGCCGTCGATGAGGCTTGCAGAAAATTCACTGCGCAGGGCTATGAAGGCGTTGTACTGCGTCATCCTGACATCCCTTACTACGAGGGCAGAAGTAATCACCTGTTGAAGTACAAATTCTTCAAGGAGGCGGATTTACTGATAGTCGGAATAATTGACGGTGAAGGCAGACTCGCAGGCACGATCGGCAGTCTTGTCGTTGAAGGCACGATCGGCGGACTGTTGGTCAGGTCTTGCGTAGGCACTGGACTAACTGATGAGGATAGAAAGATTCTCAGTCAGGATTCTCAGCTCATCGGCAAGGTCTTAACCGTCAAGTATCAGGCAATCACTGACAAGCCGGACAAGGAAGGATTCTACAGCCTCAGATTCCCCGTAGTTATCGGAGTTAAGGAGGATAGAGATTTTCCGCAGGAGACCGCAACCGTTAGGCAGGCCAAGATTGATTTTCCTGAACACGCAGGCGTTATCTACAAAAGCAACGGGGTCGTTGAGGCGGGATTTCAGGTTACGTTCACGGATAAGCCTTTAGCGAAATTGTCATACATTCCTGACAAGGCAACTTTGGCAGACTGGAAGTCTAGGCTCTTCCAGTGCAAAACCATTCAGGAAGGGACTCAGTTGATCGCTGACCTCAGACTCACTATCCCAAAGATTAAGGCTTTTGCACGGTATTTAGGAATCAGGTTAAGAGGGTGCAGGTATCTCAAGGCGGAGATTGTCAGGTGGGTCATCAATGCGAGTCTAGGGGCAAAACTTAGAGCAGACGCGTTGATGAAGGCGGTTCACGAGAAACAGGAGGTGCAGTGTGAAAGATTATTCCACGATTTCAGAGGTAGTAGTTACGCCGTCAAGCGAGGAAGTCAATTTGTTGTTGGAGGAACATTGGCAGCTTTTGGACTTGTATCATGACAGCGAAGGAGTATTGCTCTTTGTGGTTGGAGACCCGCGACCGCAGGAGATGAAGGTTTTTCTCAAGTCTCAGGAGGTTGCGTCATGAACAAGCCGGAATTGCTTGCGTGTATCAGGGCATTCCGTCAGCAGGTTATCAGTGAGCTTGACAGGTTTGAAGACGCTTTGCTCTCTCTCGGAGATGCTCAGGAAGTACAACCAGTGCAGGCACATAGCGTACATCAGGACGAATGGATGACTGTTAAGCAGACCTGCGAGTATCTCAAGATTTCCGAGACCACGTTTTATGAGTACATCAGGCAGGGACTTTTACCGCCGGGCTTTGAGGTCGGGCCGAAGTCTAAACGCTGGAGGATGTCAGATATTGAGGCGTGGAAGAAGGCTAAACAGATACCAGTCTGTGAAGCTCCGAGAAGAAGGGGCAGACCTTCACGCGTCATGAAGATTGGAGCGTTTGTTCATGCCCAAAGCTAAGACCATTGACAGGCTGGAATACACAAAGAGCAGGAGTATTCATCTGCAGGATGTGCCAATTCGGAAGGTTGAGGGCTATTTCGACTCGTCATCAGGTGTGTTTGAAGCTCATGATGTGCCGGGCGTTGAGATTTGCCCGTTGTGCGGCGCAGAGGTCATTCACGAGTCGGGCTGTGTGAGGTGCGTATGCGGATGGTCGAGATGTTAGGAGGTGATGATATGTCAGAGCTTGAAGCAAAAGTTGCTGAGGCCAAGAGGCTTTACTACGAAAACTATGATAAGGCGTTCACGGCAAATCAGGCATATAACCGCTTGGAGGCCAAGACTAACGAACTGCGCGAGGAGTGGCTGGGTTTGTGTGAGATTCTCAGAGTGCCTAAACCTTACGGCCATTTGACGGGGCTGATCCTGTTGAAGCAGAGAGTTCACGCGGAGTATTTCAGAGTCCGGCTTGCCCGCAGAAAGGTTAATGCAA
>JAFSLR010000213.1 GCA_017448375.1 Synergistaceae bacterium
ATATTCCGTCCTGTTATAGGATTGCTGCTGCCGTTCATGGGGTCATTGTTCGCGAAGGTTGTTGACCTAATCACGGCCGGGCCTGTAACGTTATTGTTGTCGCTAGCGTCGCGGATAAAGTTCATACGTCCGCCAGAAGATACAGATTTCGGATATTATCAGGACGAGGCGAAACAGGAAACTATAAGCACATTGCTGCCTTCGAGTCTTGCTTACGGGTTAATGACGTTTGCGGCGGGTTTGCTGTTTGTGATTGCGTTCATGATGCTGTAGGTTTGGGGAATGAGTCGGCGGTCTCTTTTCGGGGAGGCCGTTTTTTTTGCAAAGGGTGGGAATTTTGTTACAGTACGCATTCAGCGGATCTCAGTATGTGGTAAAATTTTTGCGCTCTAAATTCTCACAGAAAGGATTACATTCAACATGATGAAAAAGAGTATTGCATTTGCGTTAGTGATACTCCTGATTATTTGCGGAGTTTCATACGGTGTGATGTTTCTTCCCTTCAAAAGAAAGCTGAGAAGGGCGACACAAAAGCACAGGTTGAATTGGGTCTCATGTACCATGAGGGGCGCGAAGTCAAAAAGAATTTCAACGAGGCCGCTAAATGGTTACAGAAAGCCGCAGAGAAAAACGATTCTTCAGCGCAAAGCCATTTAGGAACACTTTACCTTTTAGGTGAGGGAGTGAAGATTAGGTGAGGGAGTGAAGAAGGATTACAAGACAGCGTTAGACTTATTCAACAAGTCAGCAGCAAAAGGAAATTCAGAGGCTCAATACAATTTGGGTGTAATGTATTTCAACGGACTCGGCGTAAAACGGGACTTCAAAGCTGCTGTCAACTGGTACACGAAATCAGCCAATGCCGGAAACGTTGCAGCACAGAACAGTCTCGGCGCAATGTACTGGTTAGGGCAGGGCGTGAAGAAAGACCCCAAAGAAGCGGCTAAATGGTGGGGAATGGCCTCAAAAGCTGGTGATGCCGGAGCGCAATACAATCTCGGCGTAATGTACGAGAAAGGTACGGGCGTAAAGAAAGATCCTCAAGAGGCCGTGAAGCTCTACCAGCAGTCAGCATAGCAGGGTTACGCGCTAGCACAGAACAGTCTCGGAGTAGCATACGAGAAGGGAATCGGAGTCAAGGCCGACAAAAAGCAGGCTGAAATATGGTACAGCAAGGCGACAACATCAGGATATACGAAAGTCTACTATGATTTTGACGTTGTTGTGTGCCCTGTTTACAGCAGGCCGTTGATTTACGTTGATGTATGGGGGCCGGGCTACTGGTACTGCGGAAGTTATTACAGCGGCGGTTGTGCTTATTACGGGTATTACGCTCCGGGCGGCTATATCGGCGGAGGCGACTGGGTTTATTACACGGACGAATACAACACGACGGTGATAAACGAGGTCAACAATTACACGTACATTGACAATTCAGACAACAGTGTGAACATCGACAACTCCGACAACAGTGTGAACATCGACAACTCAGATAACAGTGTAAACGTCGATAACTCAGACAACAGTACGAACGTCAACAACTCCGATAACAGTACTTCGGGCGGCGGTTCTTTCGAGGATAATAACGGCTCACAGGGCGGCGGCTCTCTTGAGGACAATAACGACTCACAGGGTAGCGGCTCACTTGAAGACAACAACGACTCACAGGGCGGCGGTTCACTTGAGGACAATAACGACAGCAACGAATCCAACAATGACGACTCAAGCTCCGCTGAAACGGACGACAACAATAATGACTCCGGCGGTGAAGGTTCTTTCGAGGACTCCGGCAATGATTTCGATGGTGATGTTGGAGGCGGTGATGTCGGCGGAGGCGATTCAGGAGGCGGAGAAGACCCCATTATCCTTCCTGATTAGTTTTACGGAATATTAATGCAACAAAAAAGCCCCTCTGCAAAATGGGGGCTTAGTTTTTTTTCGGAATGTTCAAAGGGCTTAATTCGACCTCAAATAGAAAGTTGAGCCTTTCCTGTACAGCGTTTTCCTCCAGACTTTTCTGTAGTCAACCCTGCTCCAAGTCGTGTCTGATCCGTCCATCCACACAACTTTCACGTCAAAATAACGCACACTGTTATCGTAACGCAGGCCGATACTGTCGCCGTTGCTCAGGACAGAGTCACCCAGAAGGTCAGAACCCCATTTCCCGTAGCTTGAGCCGGTAATGTACAAGTTCTTGATTGTGTACCCGCTGTAATTGACGAACGAGTAATTTACACGCTTAGCCCAAGCAACATTTGCCTCCAACGTTGAAATGACGAAAAACGAAAGAACGCATAACACGCACAGATTGAAGAGCTTAAACTTTCTCATAACAACACGCCTCCTAAAATTTTGCTATGACAAATACCGTATGCAGAATACAAACTGCACGCCCTCAGCTACAATTTTTGCATATAACAATTCAAATAATCTCTGTATTATTGAAAATTGAAATGCTTATGCGGTGTTTTTCTGGATGAAAAAATTATAGCACAAGTCATCGTTTTTTGTTGTTATGACACTTTTATGAATATGAAAAGTCTTGCCTCATTTGACAAAATCTGAATCGAAGTGTATTTTATGCGGTATCATTGAAAGCCGGAGTGGCGGAATGGTAGACGCAGCGGACTCAAAATCCGCCGGGGGCGACTCTGTGGGAGTTCGAGTCTCCCCTCCGGCACCATCTCAAGATCATTCAGGGGAGATATTATGCCGAACAAGAAATCAGCAGAAAGGCGCGTAAGAATCGCCGAGCGCAACAGACTGTATAATAAGTACTGGACATCAAGATGCAAGACCGCCGTAAAACGTGTTCTTGAAGCCGCAGAATCAGGTAACGCAGAAGAAGCCGCAAAGAGTTTCAACGCAGCCCAGAGCGTAATCGACAAAGCAGTAGTGAAAGGCGTAATGCACAGGAATACAGCCGCCAGACGCAAAGAATTAATGTCGCGCCGTATCAAAGCAATCAAAGCATAGCTCACGAAACCTTAAAAGCCTCCGGGTAACTCCGGGGGTTATTTTTTTGCCGTTTTTGCTGACATCTGTTCCTCCGCCCAGTGATATACAGACTCAAGCGCGGGGATTAATGTTATTCCCTGTTCCGTCAGACTGTATTCTACTGTCGGCGGGATTGTCTCGTACTGCTTGCGGCGAATCAGCTTGTCCGCTTCAAGCTCGCGCAGACATTTCGTGAGCATAGTTGCTGTTATTCCGACAACTTTCCGTTCAAGCTCCTTGTATCGCAGTGTCTGATTCTCTGCGTCGGAGATGTACCACAAAATAGGCAGCTTCCATTTCTGGCCGATTATCTTCATCGCGTAAAGTATAGGGCATTCCGTACCATAAATATTTTCATCAGCAGGAAGATTCATGTTCATTCAACAGCACTCCTAATAGTATAGAAATCATATCAGCAAAGAAAATTCTTCATACTTTATAAAATTTTGCTGGTAATTATAATGTTGCTATGAAAAATTCACAAACAGGAGTCAATCTCAATGGGCAGAAAAATTTTTGAGGCAGTAAACCTTCACAATCTCAGAATGAAAAACAGACTCATACGTTCAGCAACATGGGAAGGAATAGCGGATTTTGACGGCTCGATTAATGATGAGGTTTACGGGATTTACAGCGAGATCGCAAAGGGCGGAATGTGTACTGACGTACCCCCGCTTGCGCGTGTTGGCGCAATCATCGCAGGATTCACGGACGTTTCACAGGATGACTATTACATTCACGGGGCAATGAGACTCTCACGCGATGAATTAATACCGCAGTACAGGAAGCTCACGGACATAATACACGCTGAAGACTGCCCGGTGATAATTCAGCTCGCAATGGGAGCGTTTTACCGAAAATTGCCGAACGGACTCACTAAGCAGTCAGAACCCGACAATATGACAGAGGACGAAATCAAAAACGTCATCGCAATGTTCATACAGTCAGCAAAAAGAGCAGAGGCAGCAAATTTTGACGGAGTACAGATTCACGCAGCACATTTCTTTTTCCTGAGCCGCTTCATCAGTCCGGCAGCCAATCACAGAAATGACTCTTACGGCGGAAATACTCTCAACCGTTCGCGCATTCTTACGGAAATTTTGAGCGGGATAAAATCAGAATGCCCCGGCTTGCACGTTACAGTCAAAATCAACTCAAGCGACTTCATACGGGGCGGGCTGAATGAGTCTGAGAGCCTCGAAATTTGCAGGATATTGGCGGATAACGGTATCGACTCAATAGAGGTCAGCGGCAACGGGACTTCAGTTGAGGGGATCAGGGCGGGAGTCAATGAAGCGTACTTCCTCGATTTTGCTGCGAATCTCGCGGAGAATGTCAATGTTCCTGTGATACTTGTCGGAGGACTGCGGAGCTTGAAGACAATGCAGACGATTCTTGACACAACGAAAATAGAATTGCTCTCACTCTCACGGCCTCTTCTGAGAGAACCTGACCTGCCCGCAAAGTTTTTATCCGGCGAAAGCTCCGAGTCCCTCTGCGTTTCGTGCAATGCGTGCTACAGCTCACACGCTCACAGGTGCGTATACAGATGAGCGCGTACCGTCTTGATGTCCCGACAAGAAGGGGCAGCCTCCTAAACGGAGTCTTGTTCCGAAATGATAACGTTAAAGCCGATACTGTTATGATTGCAATCACGGGTATACACGGCAACTTCTATTCTAATCCGTTCTATTACGATTTCGGGGAGACTCTTAAC
>JAFSLR010000214.1 GCA_017448375.1 Synergistaceae bacterium
CATTCCATCAATCGACTCATCAGACAGTTCATGTTCCCCGCCCCATTCAAGCGTGTAGCCCAAAGGGAGTTTCATTGCGTCAATCGCTGGACGTATCCTCGCTATCAGTGCGTCAGCGTTCTCACCGTTCTTGACTTCGCTCATGGCCGTAATCATTCGGCTTCTGTCACGGCGTATGATTATCCCGTCCTCGAATGATGTCTCAAGTTTCGAGAATACTGTCCCCAAAGGTACTGCCCTGTTCACCGTTGGCGACCACACTAAAAGAGAGCTGAGAAGGTCTGCCCTGTTTCGTTCCTCCGGCGTGAATGCTCCGTAAATGGCTAGCGATTTATCACCTTCCCTGAATGCACCGATCGCAAATCCCGTTGTCGCTGTCTGCATGGCCATGTTGATTAACGGTCTGCCCAATCCAAGACTCTGCATCTGGTCTTTGAGTATTACGGGGCGTATTACTTCTATCTTCTCGCGCCAGTCCGTTCGGGTGAACTCTGAGGCGTAATCATTCTCCATGATTCTCCGTGCATTTTCAGCAAGCCCGCGCAGAATTTCAGGGTCATCACCGTAGAATCTCACGCCGATTTTCTCGGACATTCCGCTTCCCCTCGCAAACAACCGGCAATACCCGGACATTTCCGGCATACTGTCATTGATATACGCCTGAGTCTTACGGAGCATTGAGCGTGTGTCTTTAGCGTCTTTCATCTCTACCATTAACTGTGAAAACGCGGTGTTGTTTTCGGGCGGCGAATACGTAAGCATGAATCTTAATCCGCCTCCACCGATGAACTGTGAGACATTACGCACTTCGGGATTTGATGTTATGTAGTCGACTAGCCTTTGAGTACGTTCTTCTTGAGCCTCTATTGATGTTCCTTCCTGAGACCACAAATCTATGTTGAAGTACACTGTCTCTGCGTCAGGGAAAAATGATGTCGCCATTGTCGAGAATATGTACATTGAGACCGCGAACATTCCGACAACGATTGAGACCGTAAGCACACGATGACGCAGACAGCCTTCAAGTAACGCCCTGTAACCCCTGAATAAGAATCCGCCGTAAGGGTCTCCATCTTTCTTTCCGGGCTTTAAGAGAGCTTTACCCAAAACGGGAGCACAAATTAACGCGGCAAGCCAGCTCAACATCATTGAGATTCCCACAACCTGAAAGAGGCTACGCAGAAATTCTCCCGCCTGCATCTTCGAGAGTCCTACGGGTGCAAATGCCATTACAGCAATGAACGTTCCGCCTAACATCGCCCACTTTGAGCCCTCAACAGAATCAGACGCTGCGTCCTCAATCGTCATTCCGCGTTCAGCCCCGACTAACATTCCTTCAGCGACAACAATCCCGTTATCAACAAGCGAACCTAAAGCGATAATCAGTGCAGCGAGTGAGACAATCTGCAATGTTATCCCCATGTAGTTCATGATGATGAATGTTCCCGCAACCGTAATCATAAGCACGAGTCCGATAATCAATCCCGAACGCAATCCCATGAAAATCAATAATACTCCCACAACTATTGCGATTGATTCTAGAAGGTTGATTATGAAATCGTTGACGGATTTTGTTACCTGTTCGGACTGCAAATATATCGGCATAAGCTCAATCCCTACTGGCCGGAACGCTTCAAGCTCCCTGAGTCTTGCGGAGACTGCACGCCCCATGTTTACGACATTTCCGCCTTCTACTGTTGAGATACCGATTGCGAGCGCAGGACGATTATTGAATTTCAGCTTGAAACTTTGCGGGACAACATAATCACGCCTTACGTTTGCAATTTCCCGTAACCGTGTCAGATTTCCGCCCGAACTCCCTATCACAAGATCACCAATATCATTAACGGTCAGAATTTCGCTTGTCGGTGAAATCCGTATATACCTGTCGCCTAATGTGATGTTTCCTGTTTCCGACAACATATTCTGCTGAGTGAGAGCCGCAAATACCATTATGGGAGAAATTCCGAGTGCTGACATTCTGCTTGCTGAAAACTCAATGTAGATAGCCTCTGTCTGTTCGCCCAAAATCTTAACGCTTGCAACCTCATCAACGAGTACTATATTCTTCTTCAGGAAGTCCGCGTAATCGTAAAGTTCTTTCATCGTATAGCCGTCCCCGATTAGCGCGTAATACTGTCCGTAGACTTCACCGAAATCGTTGTTGATGATTATCGTTGTCCCCGAAGGCATGTAGACTTGAGCGTCATTGACTTTCTGCCGCAATTTGTCCCAGACCTGCGGAAGCTCCTTCGATGTGTATTCGTCCTTAATGTCAACATATATTATTGCGAGTCCCGGAGTCGAACGCGACCGAATATGTTTCACTTCACCCATTGCCTGAATTGCGTCCTCGATTCGGGCTGTAACTTCCTGCTCAACTTCATACGCGCTTGCTCCCGGATATACTGCGCTTACAACGGCCGTCTTAATGGTGAAGGAAGGGTCTTCAAGTTTCCCGATCTCGAAGTAGGCCATGACTCCGCCGATTAAAGTCATCAAGCACAAAAATATTACGACTCTGAAACGCTTAATGCTCGCTCTTGCAATGTCCATATTTATCGCCTCACATTTTCACGTTGGGGTTAATGTAGCGTCCATTCTTTGCGGATTTCCAGCGGTTGATTGCTTTCTTGGGACATCTGTGAAGGCACGCTAGGCAGCACGCGCAGTTATCTTTTGTCCAGACGGGGCGTTTATTCCTCATCTCAATAATATTCATAGGGCAGACTTCAGCACAGAGTCCGCAGCCTATACAATCATCATTGACTTTGAAGCCTTTGACTTTCCGCTGTGAAGGGATAAAGAATTTCCGTATCATTAACATCATAAAGCCGGGAAGTTTTACGCCCTTGTTCATGAAAACATGATTTCCCGTCTCAATGTCATTAGCGATTCCCTGAAGTGTTTTGTCGGCTTCCGAAAGCATAGCGCGTATTTTGTCATCTGATTTCTGAGGGAGAAGAAGAACAAAATTATCCGGCATTGCAACAACGAATGAGTCTGAAAGATTCAAACCTTTTTCCGCAAGAATAGATTTCAGAGTCTCACCGCTTACACCGCTTGCACTCCCGCAG
>JAFSLR010000023.1 GCA_017448375.1 Synergistaceae bacterium
CCGGAGTTCTTACGTTCCGCATTTCGGAATCATCACAGAGGCTGGAGATATTGACGACAACGGCTCGGACGAATTAGTTTTCCTCACAGCAAGCTACGGCAGTAACGAGGGCAATATAGTCATCTCACTCTGGGGGACTGACAGCAGTTTGAACCCGTCAAAGAAATTCATCCGTAAGACATCGCAGAAAATCGCGGGTTACGGCGGTGTTTCAGGTGTTGACATGGCCGAATGCAGCTACCTTCCCAGAAGCGTATCACTTGCGCTTGTCCCTGTAGGCCAGAAACTCTCAACGGGCGGTTCAGTGCGGTGGATTTTCGTCTCAAAGTCTCAGGGTGGCGATAGCGTTGACGACTCGAGCGATTACAGGACAGGGGATCAGACTTTCTACAGCAAGCCTCAGTTTAAGGATAATTCACTCAGCGGCATTGACGATTTGACGCTCTACAATGAGGGCGGAGCAGGTTACGCGATGCAGCTTGTGCCCGGTGATTTCTACTGCGAGACTCTCGAACTCGGAGAGCCTGAACACATAGTAGTACGTCAGCACAAAAATTACTCCGTCATACTTAAAGCCGTTCCGTATCACATTGACTGCATTAAAGCTCCGTGGATGGAATCAATGCCCGCTAACCCCTATAACTTCTCGTATCTAGGAAGGAACGTGAAATATTCAAGCACTCAGGAAACAGGCGAAGAGACTCTCGTAACATCTAGGACTCAGAATGCCGTTGAGGGAGGATTGAATTTCACCTACAACGTAAACGCAGGAGGAAAAATTCCGGGTATAATTGAAGCGTCGGGCAAAGCAGGATTTTCACTCGCGGCATCGGCGGGATTTACGAAAGTTCACGAGACATCGGACAAGGAAGCCGCTAAAATTTCTCTCAGCGATACAATGTCAACAACAACTGCTGATGCTCTGATGTATACGGTTGCGGATTATCACATATGGCGTTACCCGATAGCGAAACAGTTTGAGTCGGTTCTTGCCGGAGATTTTGCGAGCAATGATATTCTTGGTGAAAACGGAACGGAGTTAAGCGGAAATTATTTCATGACTTACACTCTTTGCGATACGCCGGAACAGTCAGCATGTGATTCAACAAATCCCGCTCAGTATGACGATTACAACCCGATTTACGAGGAAGGAAATCTATTCTCATATCCTAACTCAGTTTCATACGGTATTGAGAACTTCCAGAAGGAGCTGTCAAGCCAGAAAGGTTTTGCCCTCACTGTTGCTACTGAACAGGTATACAGCTTCACGAATACAGGCTCATCGACCGAGAAAGATACAACCTCGTGGAAAGCAGCAGTAACGGGAGACATTCACGCCGATGTGAACGCAAGCGCAACAATAAAAGTCCTCAAAGTAGGCGGAGGCTGGTCGGCGAAACTTTACGGGAAATACGCCCATGAAGCAGCGAACAGTGTAACGTCAACAAAAACGTGGTCAACAAATGAGAAAGTCAATATCTCAGCACAGAGCGGAGCAATTCTCGCCTCAATAAGGGATGTTGATTACACCACGAACTCGCAGGTATTGATTGACGCGGCCGGAATATTGACGACTCCGTTCGGCGTAAAGTTCAGCGATTCGGCGTGGCTTTGGAGTTACAACAGCAAAGAGACGAAACAATCCCCCTATGTCATAAGCTCCGATCCTGCGTTAGTGCTTCCCGGGCGTTACGTCTACAAAAAAGAGCAGTCAACTTCAGGAGTCATAAATAACGTCTGGAGATTCACCGATAACGAGGCAGCAGCAACGAAAATTAGGGGAATGAGATTTTATGACAACGTTACAAAGCAGTATGTAGCTGGAGCGTTGGAAAGAGGCTGGAAATATACAATAACAGTCCCGATTTACAACGCAAGTTTCGTTGATGTTCCCGGCGGAGTCGTTGTCGAGTATGGCTATCAGAATGAGGACGGCACCGGAAGGACTCAGATTGGCCGGCAGACAATCCCCTTAAAGGGCTGGACTAATGACGGCGATATGGAGAAAGGCGGAAGCAACAAAGCAACATTAACTTTCGACTGGACTCCCGAAATTGCTGACGGTGATTATGAGTTTTATGTTGAACTCGATCCCGATAATGTAATCAGTGAAGTGCATGAGAGATGGACGAAAAGCACAAGGGAAGGAAACAATAACGGTTACCGCCCGTTTTCTGTCGTAACAACTGAAAGCACAAACGCGGCTGGAATGAGTGCGTCTATGTTCTCATCAGTAGCTTCAAGCGATTTCACCCTGAGATTCTGGGATAACGATGTCGAAAACGGAAACGCTATGACGGCCTCAGAGCTTCGCACCTACGTACTGAGGAAGAATGATGATGTGAACGTTCGCGGTCAGGTCTCCTACAACGGCTCAACAGTCATAAGGAACGCTAACGTCTCCGTATACTGCACGCCCCTTTCAGACGGAACATCGCGCGTAATCTCATCACGCCATATCCCCGCAATACGTCCGGGAAAAGTCCGCGAGTTTTACTTCGTGATGAGTCCCGAAAAGTTATCGGAGGGTACTTTCGGAGTCAGCCTCAGCAGTTCAGAGGGAGGCTTCACGGTTGACGGCGGATCAGGCAGAGTCGATCCCGAACCCGATAACGATAACGATAACGGGAACGATAACGGGAACATTACGGGCATAAAAAGCTCAAGCGGAGGCTGCAACAGCGGTGCAGTATCATCGGTGGTCGTAATTCTGTCAGCACTTCTCATCACGAAACGCAGCAAGGAAAGTGAATAATGATGAGCAAGAAAAGAATCATTCTGACAGTCGCGGCTTTTGTCCTGATTGCCATAGCTGCATATGTAGGATTGCGTCTCAGAAACCGCTGGACTGATATTAAGGGAGTTACAACGGTGTATGAAAGGAATACGGTTTATATGAACGTGAGACCCGGAAAAGATTTTGCGGGCGGTTCAGGTTATATCACTGTTGAAGAGGGCAAAAGCATTCATGTTGAATACGCTGTTGAAACGGGAAAATTTGACATTGCGTTAAACAAGGGGAGTAATGCTCTTAGTGTGATACGTAATTCGGATTTGGATAATCTTTCTTCTTCGGGAAATGTTTTCGGTAAAAGCGGTATTTCCGGTAAAGGAAGTATTGACTTTGAGGCTTCACCCGGCGAGTATACGATTTATTTCAATCCGCATGACACAATCGGCTCGGCAATCGTAACAGTGAAATCATCACGGTAATACACAGCAGTAACGGCCTTGCTCTTCATTAAGGGGGGCAAGGTCGATTTCAAAAAGGAGGCATATTCATGTCAAAGTCAAAAAACATTATCGCTTTCTGCATTCTTATGAGTGCTCTTGCGCTTTTCGCGGGGGGCTGCGGCGGGAGCGGAGGCGGAACAGTTTCCATCCCAACAGACACAAACGCAGTGTGGTCAACGGTGAAAGATGCATATATATTCTCGTTCCCGTTAATCATAATGGACGCAACGAAAAAAGCCGGAACTAACACCGTTAAACCTACGGACAAAAAAGCCCCCGTGAATCAGTTTCTTCACGCAAAGACTCTTGCGACGGCAAAATTCCGCGAAGTCGTAACGCCTAATGTTGACACGGTATATTCTCAGCTGTTTATTGACTTGTCGCAAGATGCTGTAGTGATTCACAAGCCAGCTTCAGAACGTTTCCTTGCGCTTGAAGTCATGAATGCGTGGTCTGACTGCGTAACAGTTCTGGGCACTGGAGGAGATACGGACGCGGAAAGAACATACATTCTCACGGGCCCGGACTTTAACGGCTCAATACCAGACGGAATGACGCAGGTAAAAATGTCGACTTCAATGGGATGGATATTAGGCCGTACAGTTTGTTTCGGGGAAGATGACCTGCCTAACGTTTACGCGCTTCAGGAGAAATTGACGGCAAAGACTCTCACGGCTTACCTGACAAACTCGGACATGCCCGACGGAGTCCACAATGAAGAGTATGACTCTCTAGTGCCTGTAACGTACTCGCTGTCATTGGGGGCGAAAGAATTTTTTGACCGAGTGAATGAACTTCTCGAAACGAATCCGGCATACCCTGAAGATGAAGAAATGCTAGCGAAAATCAGCTCAATAGGAGTCGGAAAGGGCCTGAAATTTGACGAGACTATACTCGGTGAAAACGCTTCGGCGAAATGGGAGTCCATGAAGGAAACAGTGAGAGCTGAACTCCGCGAGTCGGTGAAGAAATACATGGTCAAGAACGGAGCATTTCAGAATTACGGCGAACCTATAGCGAGATTCGGAACAGCATATGATTACAGAACGATGATAGCGATTGCGGCGTTTGGGGCGAATCCTGTTGATGTTGCGATATATCCACGCGCTGAAACCGATGATGAAGGAAATACTTTGACGGGGAAAAACTCGTACGTTCTTCATTTCGAGAAGGACGCATTGCCGCCCGTTAAAGAAAAAGGCTTCTGGTCAATA
>JAFSLR010000215.1 GCA_017448375.1 Synergistaceae bacterium
ATGACCTCACGACCGCTGAATCCCCCCTCAGCACCGCAGGGGTCTTCGCAGTACGCTAAGCACTCTTTGAGCTGGGGCGCAATCTCTAACGCTTCTTTGAGGCTCCAGCAACCATTCGGGTCAAGATCGACTCTTGCGTTCGGGAATGCTTTTTTGATGGCCTGTACCGCTTTAAGCTCTTCTTTCGGCGGCAGCACTCCACCCTTCAGCTTGAAGTCCTCAAATCCGTATTTCTCATGGGTTGCCTTTGCGAGCGCAACTATTTTCTCCGGCGTTAATGCTTCCTCGTGGCGAAGTCTGTACCAGTCGCACGGGGAATCGGGTTCTTCCTCGTAGGGCAAATCGGTCTTTTTGCGGTCGCCGATGTAGAACAGGTAGCTCAGGAATCTTACGCGCTCACGCTGAATCCCATCGCCCATGAGAGCCGCTGCGGGTACATCAAGGAATTTCCCCATCAAATCAAGCAACGGTGCTTCAACCGCCGTAACAACATGTACGCCCGTCCTCAAATCAAACGTCTGAAGTCCGCGAACGTCATCCTTGATGTTCTCATCGAGCCACTTGCGGACGTTGTTCAATGTCGCTTTGTAGTCCGCGATTCTCGTCCCTACAACAAGGTGCTTGATGTCCTCGAGTGCTTTCGTGATTTTCTGTCCGCCGGGAACTTCTCCGCAGCCGAGATTGCCCGCTGAGTCCTCAAGTATTACGATGTTCCGCGTGAAAAACGGAGCGTGCGCACCCGAAAGATTCAGCTCCATGCAGTCATGGCCGGCCACCGGGTAAACGTCCATCTTCTTTATTGTCGGTATCATTCTTTTACGCCTCCTTTAATCTTTAACGCCCATCTTCTCAAGAGTTCCGCCCTTCATGTTGTCGTAAATCGAATACCCCAAGAAGATAACGATTAACGCCCAAATCACAAGCGCAATAGGTCTCTGGAAGAATACTGCCAAGTTGTAATTATTTCCCTTCACGGCCTCGATAAAATATTTCTCCAAATCTTTTCCGAGAATGAAGCCGATTAAAAACGGTGCTGTAGGAAGTCCGATTTTGTTCATCACAAAGCCGATAACGCCGAATAACAGCAAGCACCATACATCGAACATTACGCCCGAACGTGTTGCATACGCTCCGACAATGCACATTAAGAGGATTACGGGGTACATTCTCGCACTTCTGACTTTCACGACCTGCGATATTAGCTTAATCGGGAAGAACATTACGACAAACATCAACACGTTGCAGACGACAAGCGCAAGCAATATCTGATTCCAAATGTCCGGGTTCTGTCCTATGAACAAAGGCCCGACCTGTATACCCTGTAACAAAAATGCTCCGATTAACACCGCTGTCGTTGCGTCTCCCGGAATACCCAGCGACAATAACGGCACTAACGCTCCGCCTGTGAGTCCGTTGTTTGATGACTCGGAAGCGATTAACCCTTCAGGCGCGCCCTTACCCATTAATTCGGGGTGTTTGGAGAAACTTTTTGCCTGACTGTAAGCGATTAATGACGCTGCACTTCCTCCGACACCGGGCAATATCCCCATGAACGTACCGAACAATGACGAGCGAATCACGTTCACCCATTGCCCTTTGAAGTCTGAGAATGAGAATTTCTGCGCACCTTCAACCGTAACGCCTTCGTCAAGGTTGTTGCTTTGCATTCCCTTTTCGGCCTCCTGGAACATCTGAGCAATCGCAAACAATCCTATCAGCAACGGTAATAATTGGAATCCGCTCCGTAATTCGTCCTTCAGGAAATCGGGAACCATTCGCATACGGTTATTCATTGAGAGCTCGCCGACAAGACTCAGCATTACGCCCAAAAAGCCCGCAAAGACTCCTTTTGTCATTGAGCCTTTCGAGAGTGCCGCAATAACAGTCATCGCAAAAAGTATAATCAAAAACTTTTCGATGGCCGAGAACTTTATCGCCATTCTTGCAAGCGGAGGAGTCAATAACGCAAGCACTATCAATGAAATCATACCCCCGAAGAATGACGCTGTGATTCCGATTTTGAGCGCACGTTCAGACTCTCCGCGC
Source organism: Synergistaceae bacterium (assembly GCA_017448375.1). Taxonomy (GTDB): domain Bacteria; phylum Synergistota; class Synergistia; order Synergistales; family Aminobacteriaceae; genus JAFUXM01. The sequence goes on from JAFSLR010000215.1 coordinate 2,047, forward strand.
CTCGCCATCGGGTAACCGTCAAAACCTGTGCAGATGCTTGACGGAGTCCCGGGTACGTTGATTAGGATTGCAGGAATGAGTCCGCCTGAGATTCCGCCGACATACAATCCCAGCAGAAGATACAGCGCAGGAACGAGCGAGAATGCGTAAGTCATGGGAAGGAACACGGCAACGGCCATTGTTGCGGTCATTCCCGGGATTGCTCCGAAAATTATCCCTATTGCTGTTCCGAGAAGCGCAAGACCTATATTAAGCAGCATAATTTTTCCCTCCCCTTACGGTAACGTTATGTTGAAGACCTTGAAGAACAAGTACCAGACTCCCCAAGACCCTGCAAAAGCGATTATTGCCGAGATTATTACGCTCTTCACCTCGAAAAGTTTTCCCGGCTTCATCTCAAACAGTACATTGAACAAGAATATGAATATGACGCTCGCCCACGCAAAATGCAATATCGGCAGGCAGATTATGTAGAGTATGAAGAGTATCACAGATCCCCACAGCTTAACTTTGTCGTAATTCTCGCGGAAGAAATGATAGCCCTTGAAGTTTACGAAGGGTGTACCTTCCTTTCTGCATTTTATTGCGCGCTGAATGAGTATTATCACGAAAAGTACCAGGCATATTGTGCCGATTAAGTATGGGAAGAAGTAATGCATGTTGCGGATTTTGAGCCATTCCCTTAGCATTTGCTGCAACTTAAATTCGCCTCCTTAAATGTGAAAGCCTCCCCCGTGAGTCAGAGGAGGCAGTTAACGCTTATTACTCTAAATCCTCAATGTTCGGTGCTTCGGAAAGTACTTTCTTGATTGCGTCGCGCTTGGCGTAAATGAACTCTTTAGCCTCTTTGCTGGGAAGAGTATTTCCGGCGTATGTCATCTTTGCCATGTCGCTCTGATAGTCGGGGTCAGCCTGCATTTTCGCAACGGCCTCGTCAAGCTCCTTCACGACTTCATCAGGAGTCCCCTTCGGAAGGTAGATGAGGAAATCCTTTGAGAAATAAACGGGCTTCCCGTCCATTGTGATTCCCATGTCGCCGTAAACAGGAAGGTCATCACGCCCCGGAACTTTGTCCATTATTCCGACATACTTCAACGCTAACTGTTCGTCAACGCCGTCTGCCGTGTACTGAAGGAATGAGCTGTAATCGCCGAAAATAACATCTGCGTTGTTGTCCCAAAGCTGCTGTAATTTCGTGTCAGTTGAACCGCCGAGAACAAAGCGCATCTGGTTTGCAACTTCTTCACCGTAAGTATCTTTCAGCCAAACGTAATAGATGACGAATCCGAGATTGCTGACGCTGCCGAGCTCAACGGAGAGTCTTACTGTGCGGGAAGGGTCAGCCTTGAGCCATTCTGCAAGCTCTTTCATGTCATTGTAGGGTGCGTTTTTCTTTGCGGCGAAACATGAGCCGGGGTTCTGACCTACGCGCGGGCCGATGACCATATTTTCGAGGTCGTATTCAGGGCCGTAGCTCCCGAAGAGGACTCCAAGATATGTCATGTCGTGGAATATCATGAATGTCATTCCGTCAGGGGCGGCACTCTTGATTGTCGCGAAGGCTTCATTTGC
>JAFSLR010000216.1 GCA_017448375.1 Synergistaceae bacterium
CAAGAATAAGTTTCTTCATGAGAATATTAACCTCCTGAATAAATTTTTTTGTTACTGTATATAAACTCCCCGTAATTATTTCGCGGGGGATTTATCCTTTTTCCTGAAAATGTGCGGTAACATAATCCACACAGCCGCGATAACAAGCATAATCTGCGGAATTAGAGTTTCTGCCCTGTCGTAAATGCTCAAAATCTCAATGCTGAATCCCTTCATGGCCGGGATGACTGTGCGCCCTGTAATCACGTCAGCCTCTGTGAGTTCGACGACTCCCTTGCCCATAAACGATATGCACATGAGGAAGAGCAGTATACTCGTGAACATGAAGAACGCTCTCAAAGGAAGTTTCACGCTGAAATACCTGAAGCTTACCCATACGATTACGAGAACGAGAACTCCCGCGCCGATTCCGTAAGCGATATAAGCAGGGTCGCTCATTCCGCCCGTGAAAGCTGCCGAGTAAAAGAGGATTAATTCTGCGCCTTCTCTCATTACCGCTATGAATGCCGCAAAAATTAACGTCAATTGTGACTTTGTGTCGATTGACTGCTGGACTTTACCGCTGATGTAATTTTCCCAAGCTATAGTGTCAGCCTTAGAGAGCATCCAGTTGCTTACGTAGAAGAGCACCGCAACCGCAAGAAACATCGTCCATCCCTCTAAGAGTTCACGCGCAACACCGCTCTGTTCGCCCATAAGGGTATCGAGTGCCCACGCAAGTATGACGCTCGCAATAATCGCCGCGAATGATCCGAGATAAACGCCCTTGAGCATGTTCTTGTTTCCTGTCTTGATGAGGTAAGCGACAATCGCAACGATAACGAGTATTGCCTCTAATCCCTCTCGGACGAGAAGCCCGAACGCCGTCAAGAATGTTAGCCAGTCGCGGTTGACGGGGGCTTTAGGGGTCGCGGGTGATTCTGTTGTTGATGTTGTTGACGTGGAGACTTCCGGCTGTGATTGCGCTGTAGTCGCCGTTGTCGTTTCTGTTGACGCTGTAGCTGTTGACGCTAAAACTGCGGGGCGCGGAGTGCTTGTCTCGGAGTAAATCTTTTCGCCAACGCTGTCAGGGTCTTCAACAGTAGCGTAGCCGTCGAGAACCATTGAGTCTTTGTAGACTTTGATTTTGAGGTCTTCTATCTGCTGAATCAATGCGCCTTTCTCTTTCTGCTGGTTGCCTAAGAGTACGTGCTTGATGTCCCTGAATTGAGCCTCAATGTGATTCACTCTTGCCGCCGAAATCGCGTACATCACAGTGCGTTCAACTCCCTGAACCTCGTAGTACTTGAAGTAAGCGTCATTCACATGATTGTATGCGTCCTGATACTTGTCGCTGATTACGTCCTCGATTGCCGCGTTAAATTCCAGTGCCATATCAGCAGCAACGCCCCGCCAGTCGTCATAATGTTTCTTCTTCTTGGCGGCCTCCGAAACGTTTGCGCCCGTGAAAATTATTACAGTCAGCAAAAACATTAGCCCTGCATAATACGCAAAGCCCTTCTTACATTTGAGCAAGAGATTCAGACTCCTTTTGTTATGTGGAAATTATATCCGTCAAACTTTTATGTTGATTTGCATTTTACCAGTGCTTAAATTTGCGGTCAAGTTTTTTGTTAATGGGCACAAACTTTTTACGGCAATATGGATTGAGGCTAAAGCATTACGGGTTCAGGAAGTCCGCTTTTCCCTTCAAGGATTAATGTTGCTGATGTCCTGAAACTGAGCATGTTTTCTTCAAGCCTGAATGACGGCATATATTCCCGTATTATTTCGAGGCCGTGAAGATTATTCCTCCGCGTTAATCTTGATGTTATTCCTGAAAGGGCAAACATTTTCGCCAGACGGTGATTACGGATTGTCCCGCGAATTGTTCCGGGATTGTCGGCAAAAACTTTCGGCGGGTTTGAAGTTATGAACATGTTTATGTTTTTGTCGGAGTAATAATCAGCATGAAGAATCGTATTGATGAATAATTCCCTGAAAGCCTCAGAACATTTTGACGACAACGGAGCAGCGAGTCTCGGCAGAATTTCAGCGTAAGAGTCCCAGATGTTTACGGCTTGAATCTCCGCATGTCCCCCCGAATAATCGAGAACAGCGCGAACCCTCAGAATATCCCCGAACATTAACGCCCCCGCAAACGTCATAAATTCCCCCGAATAAGCTCCGGCTCTCCTCAGAAATTCATCACGCTCAAATCTCTTCATGCCTTCATTGAGAGTCGTTACTCTCGCTTGAAACTCGGTGATTGATTTCTCACTTAACGTTATATTCTTGAAGGGGTAATCATCTTTCGAGGGATCATTAGAGTCTCTCGCCATTATGATTCTCGAACGCAATCCCGATATTACGTTCTGGCCTTCAATGCGCCTGTAGACTCTCCCGTTTAACGTTGCGGGTTTCTTGTGCCACGCTAAAGGGGGAACATAGATTTTCCCGTAAGCCTCAACAACACACGGAATCCCGGACGGTATAAGCCTCACCGGGTCAAAGCCTTCACAGAGTAAGAGTCCTCCCGATGAATTTGCGAAGGCATATACAGTTTCAGGGACTCTGAATGAATCTTCCCTGCCTATTCTTTCAATATCATAATCATTCTGAGACTCTGAAAACAATAATCTTATGCCCCGCTTCTATCAGCAAAATTTTTTCAGCATATTATAATTTAATGCGATAACTTTCATTATATCGGGGTGATTCACATTAAAACTTTTCTCATCATTGACGGACACAGCCTCACTCACAGAGGATTTCACGCCCTCAGCGCAAACCTCACAGCACCCGACGGGACTCCGACATCAGCAATCGTAGGTTTCATGAACATGCTTTACAGAGTCCAGGACGAATTACAGCCTTATTGCACAGTAGCAGCTTTTGACGCAAAGGGAAAAACTTTCAGGCACGAAATTTACAGCGACTACAAATCAACAAGAAAGCCTCTTGCTGACGATTTGAAGATTCAGATTCCGATATTGGAGGAACTGTTGAGCCTCTGCGGAATAAAAGTCATATCCCGTGAAGGAGTCGAGGCTGACGACACAGCTGCTTCAATCGCAAAAATTGCACGGCTCGGAGGCTATGAAGTTGTCGTTCTCTCATCGGATAAGGACTTGTTCCAGATTCTTGGGGACGGAGTGAGAATCATGCGCCCCGTGAAACACGGCGTTACGGGAGCTGAGATTTACACCGCAGAGTCCTTCATGAAGGAGTACGGATTTCACCCCGCGTCAATGCCCGATTACTTGGCGATAACGGGAGACACTTCCGACAACGTTAAGGGGGTTTCAGGTGTTGGCGAAAAGGGAGCAATGAAGATTCTTGCGAAATATCCCACAATCGAGGCCGTTTACGCAGAACTTGACTCGCTGCCCAAATCACAGCGGGAAAAATTTTCACAGGCCGGAAAAGAGTCGGTGATATGGACTCGCGATAACTTGACGATGTTACGGGATAATATTTTTGATGATGACCCGAACTTCCTCAATGACTGCCTGAACTGCAAGATTGATTTTGACGGCGCGGAAAGACTCGCGTTGAGATTGGGACTCTCTCGTGTTCTCAAACGCATAGGAAGCAATAAGACTCCTTTGCCCCGCGAATTTTACCAGCACAGTAAATCCGTAACACCCGAATGTGAAATCATCACTTACGACTACAAATCAGAGCTCAGAGACTCGCCCGCAAAATTTGAGCGTTCTCCGAGTGTTTGGGACTTGAAGACAGCGTATTACCTCCTTCACCCCGACGAGGCAAACAGGAAGTTACCCGCAATAATCGAAATCGTGAGGAAAAGCGATAACCCTTCAGAGTCTCTCAAAACTTTAGCCGGAAACATTGAGGCCGAAATAGAATCTTATGATGGATTGCGTGAAGTTATGACTGAGATTGACATTCCTATTCTCCCGGTGCTTAACAGAATGGAGGATCACGGGATAAGAATTGACCCGGAAATTTTTGCGTCCGTTCAGAATGAATTGACGGGGAGAATCTCAGAGATTGAGTACAGGCTTTCTGATGTTACAGGGACGAGGATAAATCTTAATTCGTCCGCTCAAGTTTCATGGCTGCTGTTCGACAAGCTCAAGTTCACGCCTTCAGGAATGACAAAAGGGAAAACATCATATTCAACCGAAGCCGGAGTCCTCGAAAAGCTCGCTAAACTCCCAAACGGCGAAACACCCGCGTTAATCCTCGAACACAGAGAACTCTCGAAAATGCTCACGGGATTCGTTATACCGTTCCAGAAAGCAGCCGACAATGACGGGATAATTCACACAACGTTTGAAGCGGCCATGACAGGAACGGGGCGTTTAAGCTCAAGAGACCCTAATATGCAGAACATACCGGCTTTCGGTGAATGGGCTGTGAAAATAAAATCAGGAATGATTCCCGTAAACCCCGAAAATATTTTTGTCTCGGCTGATTATTCTCAGGTTGAATTGAGGGTTCTCGCTTACATGTCGAAAGAAGAGAGGCTTATTGACGCTTTCACGCAGGACAGGGATATTCATTCTGAGACGGCCTCTTGGGTTTTCGGTGTAATGCCTGAGCTTGTTACGCCGGAAATGAGACGGGCAGCAAAGATGATAAATTTCGGACTCCTTTACGGCATGGGGACATTCGGACTCTCCGAAAGACTCGGTGTAAGCCGTCAGGAAGCAAAAGACATAATGACCCGATATTTTTCCGCGTTACCCAACATTCAGGAATTTATTGACGGCCTCATCAATGACGCAAAAGAACGAGGATATTCAAGGACACTTTCAGGAAGGATACGGCCCGTTAAGGAGATTCCCGCGAAAAGTTCAGGACTCGACCGCGCGTTAATCAACATGCCCATACAGGGTACGGCAGCCGATATAGCACGGAAAGCGGTAACAGCTTTTGACTCTTCTGGGGCTGCTGAATTGTTCCTGCAAGTTCACGACTCACTCGTCTGCGAATGCCCCGCGAGTAAGGCCGATGAAGTGTCAGAGATTCTCCGAAAAGTTATGGTTGATTCGGGCGGTGAAATTTCAATCCTCAAAGCCGAATCTAAAACAGGAAAAAGTTTAGCCAATGTGTAAAATTGCTTACTATGTGCTAAAATTTCAAAATCGTGCGAATTACGTACTGAAAAATTTATAGAAAGAGGGTTTTTATAGAATTATGATGAAGTTCTTGCGTACACAAATGAAATGGATTATGGCAATAATTGTCGTTGCCTTCCTGCTTTCAACGTTCCTAATGTATGAAGGCAGAGGCACAAGAAGGACTCCGGGGCGAAATCCTGACGGTTCAATGACGGATTACGAGGTTGCACAGATAAACGGGCGTTCCTTAATGCGTTCGGAGCTTGAGCAGAGACTCCGCAATTACCTCAGCCAGTACAGCACAAGAAGTATGGCCTCAATCGACATGCCCGCGATTTACAGGTCAGTGCTAGATCAGGCAATATTAGAGTCGCAGCTCGCAAAAGAAGTCGAAGAAAAAGGAATCCGCGTGAGTGATGCTGAGGCTGATATGGCCATGAAGAGTTACGCTGATACATATTTCCCGACAAGAGAGGCATTCTATCAGGTGCTTGCGAACTCAGGAATAAAAGTTGACGACTACAAGAAAAGCATTGCGCGACAGATGGCTTCAGACAGGCTCATACGCGAGGCAATCGGGGAAGTAACGGTCAGCGAAGACAAAGTAGCAGAGTTCTACGACACAATGAAGGCGATACTTTACTCACAGCCTGAGGGATTCAGGATTCACATGGCCGATTTCAGTACGAGTTCTGACGCTGAATATTTCCGTTCAGAGATAGCCAGCGGTGCAAGCTGGGACGTTCTTGCGTCGGGCGATGCTCTTGCCTCAAAGGACTTAATCAACATCACGAAATCACCCGTGAGACTCCCTGCAAGCACATTAAGGACGGGTATACTGAGCGTATTAGCCTCGCTTGATGTCGGGAAGGTAAGCCCTGTTTTTGCGGTTTCAAGCAATGATTTCGGCGTTGCGATGAAAGTTGAACATGTTGACGCGGGCACAACTCCTTACAGTGAGGTTAGCGGTGATATAAGGACGCTCCTTACACAGCAGGAAGAAAGAATGAGGCTTACGGCATATGAGGAGTCATTGAGGAAGAAAGCTAATGTCGTGATTAATGACACGGAATTATTCGCAAGCCCGGCAACGTCTGGAGATGTTTCGCAGTCAGGTGATATTCTCCCGATCATGAATCTTGAGGAAACCAGCGGAGATGAACCCGAAGAGACTCCCGTTACTGTCAGCGAGGAAAAGCCCGTTGAGACTCCCGCAACTGTTACAGACGAAAAGCTCGTTGAGACTCCCGAACCTGTCAGCGATGAAAAGCCTGTTGAGACTCCTGCACCTGTAACAGAAGAGAAACCCGCTGAGACTCCCGCACCTGTAACAGAGGAAAAGCCCGAAGAGACTCCCTCACCTGTAACAGACGAAAAACCTGTTGAGACTCCCGCAG
>JAFSLR010000217.1 GCA_017448375.1 Synergistaceae bacterium
ACGATGGGCGAATTAAATTCTTTAGGCTCATTCTTTGTTCCGGCATTGTCTCCGGCTTTCAGCAATTTAGTATTTATTGTTACTGCTCCGATTTTTGCGGCAAGATTTGGTGTTTACGGTTTGGCACTGTCGGTGTTATGCGGGGGACTGGCGCATTTCCTTACGCAATGGCTGTATAGTTTCAGGCTTAAAGCAGTACTTTACCCGAGTCGGCCAGACATGAAAGACCCTGACTTGAAGCGGATAATGAAATTATTTTTGCCATATGCGGCGGGACTCTCATTGAATCAAGTCAACCCTGTAATAAGCCGTATGCTTGGATCATTTTTGCAGGAAGGAAGTATATCCGTCCTCAATTACTCTAACAGGATATTGCAGTTACCGTTAGGGCTTTTTGTGATAGCGATCTCACAGGCTGTATTGCCTCAGTTAGCGCGGGCGAAAGATGACGAAGAGTTTACGGCGACTTTGAGACAGGCTGTAAGGTTTGCGCTGTTTGTGGTACTTCCGGCATCATTGGGAGTGATAGCGATTTCGGACGAACTTGTGCATTTGGTGTTTGTACGTGGCGAATTTGGCGGCTGGGCGTGGTCGGCAACGTCATCAACACTGGCATTCAGCATGTTAGGTTTGCCCGGAATGGCCTGTTCAACGGTCGTAATGCGTGCACTTTACGCGCTTTCGATGCCGAAGGAGGCTTTCAGGGTTACGGCGTTCAGCGTTGGGGCAACGGCGGTGCTGTCAATAATTCTTGTGTGGCCTATGGGGTATAACGGTCTTGCGCTTGCGCCGGGAATTGCGTTCACACTGTCGGGGCTTTTGGGGCTGTATTATGTCCGCAGGAAGCTGAATAGGCCATTGAATATTCTTACGTGGAGTCTTGTTGGGGATTATCTCGTTTCGCTTGCGGTGATAGATATTGCGGTTATGGCGTACAGGTTCGTGTGGCCGTATGATGTTTCGGCCGGGAGCGGGATTAGGTCGTTGTGGATTCTGGGAGTCGTTGCGGTTGGTGCGGGGGCGTATGCGGGCATAACGTTGCTGAAGGGCTTTGAGGAGTGGCAGTTATTGGGTCAGGCTTTCAGGAAGAAATAGAGAAATTCGCCCTTCATCGTTTCGGTGAGGGGTTTTAATTTAATCACCTAATACAGAAAATCCTCCCGCCCAATTTCAACAGGAGGATTCAAAAAATCATCGTCATCATAATCTTCACGCCGCCGGAATAAGGCTCATAATCTGGAGTTCCTTAACTGACGCAAGAATTGACATAACGCCGTTCTTCTCAGGGCTTGGCTGCCTCTCATCACCCTTCACGGCCTCAAATATCGGTGTCCCTTTCGCTACGGTCTCGGTGTGTTCGGCTGAATTTTCCTGTGCGATTTCGCTCCGTGCCTTCGACGCTAGAGCCGCCGCTTTTGCCGCAACCCTCATATCCTGCCCCGAAGGATCTGCCGGAGCATTTGCCGCCGCCTGAACTTTCTGCATGTTACGGAGGGTTTCTTCAGGTGTTGCGCCTTCCTTGAAGCGTATCGGGACTTCACCGCCAGTGATGTACTTCTGTCCGTCCGGCCCCTGAGTGTAAGTGTAGCTGACTCCACCGCCTAATTCACCAGCTGCTGCCTGATGTGCTGCTTCGTGGGCTATAACTTCGCTCTGAATCTGTTTAAGCTCGCGGACTTGTGCGTCTTTCTCATCTTCGGCCTTATCTTTTTCGGATTCGGTTTTACGCTTTTCGTTTTCGGCTTTGATGATTGTCTGGTTCTTCTCGGATTTCTCTGCGTCATTCCTGAGTGCTTCGTTGACTTCCTTCTTTGCGCTCTGCAAGTCCTCAGTCGCAAATCCGCTCACACGGCTTAAATCTTCCTCGCTGCCTTTCATGGTTACTGAAGCCCCGGTGATGTAGCGTTTTCCGTCAGTACCCATTGTATAGTGATAGACCGTGTGAACCTGAGCAGAGTCTCCGAGCTTGGCTTTCAGTGCCTGCTCCTCCGCTAAAATTTCCTGCTCTTTAAGCTGTTTCGACTGGTCTGTATCTTTCTCGTAATCCGTTAATTTCTGTACACGCGATACATTCTGCATTGGCTCAAGGTAGCCCGCAGATAACATCGAAGTAACCTGCATAATCCATTCACCTCCGTGTTTCTGAATATGTATATTATACCCTGATTCACTACTTCATGAACGGCGAACTGTCAATCACAAGACTCGCTGAGCCGTCATCATTCGCATTCATAACAGAATGAACCCCGAATGGAAGAAACATGTTAAATTTTCCATGCCCGGCAGGTACTCCTTTGATTACGGGCTTGCGTGAGATTCTTGCGTAATGCTTCAGTACGTCATAAAGCGTGAAATCATTTACTCCGTCAGCATCATCATCTTCACAGCCCACGAAATCACCCAGAATAATACCGCTGACTCTCCGTAATAATCCGTTCTGGTAAAGCTGATTGAGCATTCTGTCAACCCTGTATGGCAATTCGCCGACTTCCTCAAGGAATAATATTGCGCCCTTCCCGTCAAGCTCATAAGGAGTCCCGACAAGCGATGTCAATACCGTAAGATTGCCGCCGATGATTACCCCTTCAGCATGGCCGGGAGTTACGGTCTCAAGTTTATATCCTTCGGGCATTGGTATTTCGCCGATTGGATTCGGATTCGTGATTCCCGAAAAGAAATTTTGAGTCGTGTAGTCAGATATGAATCTTTCAGTCGTGAATGATACCAGCATAGCTCCGTGAATTGTCGGTATGTTCGCTTTCTCTGCGAGCGCAATATGAAGTGCTGTTGCGTCGCTGAAGCCGATAAAGGGTTTCGGGTGTTTCGCTATCATATTGTAGTCGAGCCTGTCGAGAGTCCTCGCTGAACCGTATCCGCCCTTCAGGCATAATATAGCCTTCACAGAATCATCACGGAACATGTTGTTGATGTCCTCAGCGCGTCTTCTGTCAGTCCCGGCGAAATGCTCATACATTGCTGTTGATGACGGAGCGATCTTCACACGGTAACCGTGAGACCTAAGAACCTCAATTCCCCTGTAAAGGTCTGAGCTTTCAGCGTAAGTTCCTGGTGCAATAATTCCGATGATGTCCCCTGATTTGAGCGTGTTAAGGATTCCGGCGCATTCTCCGATATTAGGCGCACAAAGAATCAGGGCTATTATTACAGCGCATAACTTCCTCATGATGATTCCTCCTGATTAAACTTTTGCCATTAACTTCCATATTATAGCCTCGAAACCCTGCCAGCCTTCAGCGCGTGAAGTTTTTTCCAGAAATGAGAGTCTTGCAGCTTCGGCCATGAATATTTTGATTTTGTCAGCACCGTAGAATTTCAGCGCAGATCTTGCTTTGTTGATTGCGTAATTCTTTTTTGCCGGATCGAAGCCTGCTGCTTTGAGCGCGTTATCGGCGTATTTCCCCTGAAACAATGAGATGATTAACGCGGGTCTGAGTCTGTTTGTGATTGCCGTCAAAACTGGGAGCATGAAATCATCACGGAGATAATTCAATGCCCTTGCGACATCAGCCGGATTATTTGCGCAAACGCCGTCAAGAAACATCATCATTGCCCGTCCTCCCTCATCGAATGAAAGATTTTCCGCGTCCTTTAATGTGATTTCGCGTCCGTCAGCAAAAATTCCGAGCTTGAGGATTTCCCCTCTAAGTTCTTCCTGAGACTCTATGCTTTCTGCGAGGAGATTGGCAGCGTCAGGTGAGATTTTGAATCCCTGTTCTTTTGCGAGGGAGATTAACCAGTCTTTGCGCTTCCAGGGGGGTACTTGGGCTTCGGGTTTGATTAGGGTGATAGATTTTGCGATGGTCTTCAAGTTCTTTGTGTCGGTGTTGAACACGAGTATTATTACGGTGTCGGCTTTGTCGTCCTCGATGAGCGGCGATAAGTTTTCGGGGAATGCGTCAAGTGTCTCTGCGTTCTCAACGACAATCGCTTCACGCTGAACGAAAAGTCCGGGGGCTATAGCGTTCTCGAAAAGTTTGTCCCATGTCCCGAAAGTCTCAGCGTCATATTTGGCCGACAACGGGTAACCCGCTTTGCTGAGTCGGTCAATTTCTGATTTTAGCTGCCTTCTTTGGGCTTCTGAATATTCGATTGCGATCAAGTGAGGCATAATGCTATGCGTGTCTGCTTACTTAGTTTTCAGGTTTTTGTCGTCCAAAATAAAAGCTCTCATGCACACAAAGTTTTCCCTGTTGTATGCTGATTCTTCCTGCTTGCCGCTGTTGTAATTGTAGTAAACAAGTCCTGCTGACTTTGCCCTGCTCTTGAGCTTGTCTCTTAGCCGCGAATAGTCGCTATTGTCGCTTTTGTCCGAAATCCTGTACACAACATAGCCTACTGTATTAGTGAAACCCAAATACACTGAGTACCCCCCTACTGTCGCGTACATGTTCTGCCAGTCATCTGATTTGCCGTTATTGAGGTCAAAGTGAGAGTTGCCGAGATAACGCTTCACGCCGTAATTATCTGATTTCAGTGCCTCATGAAATCTTATCTCTTTTCCGTCTATCACGAGATGATAACCTTTGTCCGAGGCATTAGAAGCCGCTTCCTGTATATTCCCCGAGTTGTCAAAATACCAGTGCTGAAATGCAGTACGAAGCACACGCAAGTCATTGATAATCTTCGCGGTCTTGGCTGTCGCTTCCATTTCTGAAGCCGCAATAAACATACCGACAGTTAGAATCCCAATCACAACAATTACGATTAACAGCTCAACAAGCGTAAAGCCTTTTTTCACGGTGCGAGACATAGAGAAGTCCCCCCTTAATAAATTTTTACATGGATAATTTTTATATAACCTCAAGAATTATAGCATTGTACATAAAAAAAAATCTCCCGCCCGATTAAGAGCAGGAGACTTAATCATCAACCTTTCACAACGATAATAACGAGTTTGTCCGGGACTGCGATAACCTTCACGATTTCTTTTCCGGCGATTTTCCCGGTGATGAACTCCTCCGCAAGTATGCTCTTCGACAAATCATCCTTGCTCATTCCTGCGGGACGCTCGAATTTCCCGCGAAGTTTCCCGTTGACCTGCACCGCAATCGTAACACTATCCTGAACCATTGCGGACTCG
>JAFSLR010000218.1 GCA_017448375.1 Synergistaceae bacterium
CCCGAACGAAGGCACGCGAACACTAACAGTACCATGAGAACCCAATACAAACTTTTGCGCATGAGAAATTACCTCCATGAAAACATATTTGCACGGACAACACGAACAACTAACACTATGCTATAATTAGACACAAGCAAAAGAGTAGCTAACCTAAGCTGACCGTGCAGCAACTTTATTCGTATAAATAGTATTGTAGCACAACTCCTTTGCTTTTTCATTTTTATGTGTGTATTTTTGTCTCAAAGCCTGATAATAATTCCGTCAAAAATTTATCCCAATTCCCAAAACAGAAAATTACGGCATAAGCTGACGTTTTCACAGCTACATTTTCAACAACAAAAATCCCCCCGCCAAATTCCATGACAGGGGGAAATTCTCACACCTCAGAATTTCATCATCTCTGGAGGCTCCAAGCTCGCAAACATGTATTCCGTGAAGTCAGATATTTTATCCTCGTTGATATACGGTGCCTGAAAGCGTATCGGGTGCTGGCTTCCCGTGTTCCTGAAGAGCATATCCCCTTTTCCCGTCAGCCTCATAGCGTCATTGTTCCCGATAATGTTCTTCGACTCCGTTTCCGCCGAAAGCATGAACGCCGCACGAGCCGGAATGTTCGACTTTATCATCGTTGTGAATACATCAGGAGACGGCCTTTGTGCCGCAAGTATCATATATATTCCTGATGCGCCGGATTTCTGAGCGAGCCTCATTATGATTCCTTCGAGTTCGGGCCCGGAACTGTACACCAAATCAGCAAGCTCATTTATCACTATCACGATTTCGGGGAGACGGTTTTCATTTTTCTGCTTACGGTTGAAGGACGCAAGATTCCTCACACGCGATGACGCAAAAGCAGCCGTCCTCTTCTCCATCTCATCATATGCCCAAGTCAGAGCCTTAACCGCCGAGTCAGCCTCATAAACAGGGGGCGCAATCAAATGCGGGAGTCCGTCATAAACAGCAAACTCAACATGACGCGGGTCAATCAGTATCAAGCGCAAATCTTCAGGCTTCCTCCTGTAACACATGCTCATGATACACGAATTAACGAACATGCTGCGCCCTGAACCTTTATTCCCTGCTATGAGTATGTGAGGCATTTCCTCAAGTCCTGCGATTGAAATTTTTCCGTCAACCTTAACCCCTAAAGGCAGAGGGAGTCTTGCTGTTGATGAAGTGTATTCTTCGCTCTCGATTATATTACGGAGTGCGATTGACTTTCGGTCAGCGCGCGGGACTTCGATTCCTACATATCGCGTGCCTAAAATGGGAGCTTCGATTCTCACGGCCATTACGGCGAGCGACATTGAGAGGTCTTCAGCGAGACCCGAAATTCTGTTTACCTTTGTTCCGGGTGCTAATTCAAGCTGATACTGTATGAATGATGAGCCTGTTACTATGTGTGCTACTGAGGCATTTACACCGAAAGTTTTCAGCGTTGACGTTATAGTTTTAGCTTGTTTCTCGGAATGCTTGAGAATCTCTCTGTCAGGCTCGGACTTTATTCGGGGGCCGAAAATTTCAGTCGGGGGCGGAAACGCTGATTTCTCGTGAAGGTACTTTGCTGTTTCCTCCGTGAAGCCGAAAGCGTTTTCTGATGTTGAGCCTGAAGAATTTTCTGATGCTGAAGGTTTGCTTTCATTTTGCGGTATTTCTTCCTCATCTGAATCTGAAGGGAAAGCACCTTTTACGGCTGGTAACGGTCTGCGTAATTTCTTAACTCTCGGTGAAGGAAGTGAGCGTTTCTTTTCAGGGGGTTTCATTTCGCCGGAATCTATGAGGGCTAAAGCGTTGTCGATGACTTCTACGGCATTAGTCATTACGTTTTCCGGGAGAATGTCAATCTCTTCGATATGCTGTCTGGGTTCATCGGGTGCAGGTTTCAATATCGGGTGCTGGAAATCGAATTTTGCGGGCGTAATGTTAATCTCAAAATCATCATCATTATTCATTTCGCGCGGTGAAGGCTTGAATATCGGTTCGGGAATGCTGTTTGACGAATCATTTTCGGGATTTCTGCGGTTATTGTCGCGGGATTTGGATTTTATTCGGGGACGGAATTTCAGCTTAGGGATTTTCGGGAATCGTATCTTGAGAATCTTTGAGCCGAAGAATACCGCTGAGAGGAAAAATAATCCTACAGTAATAATAAGTGTGATGAAAGTCCCGGCATTAAGTATGAAGAATTTTGCGAGTCCTCCGCCGAAACTGCCCGGCGTGAACAAAAGAGCTTCAGAACTCCATCCCGATTCTTTGAGGAGTCCCAAAAGGAACGAGAACGATATGTAAAGCATTAGAGTCCCGAAAAACTGACGGCGTAATTTCGGTATTCTGAACTTCAAGAGCCTTGCAGCACAAACGTAAAGGACGAAAAGCAGCGGGACAATCAACGCTCCCCCGAATGAGCCGCGAAGATACTCGCCCCATTTCCTTCCGCCTTCGCCCGCCAAAGAGCTATCGAAAAGTGCCATAATGCAATAAATACACGCAATGATGAGAACGAACAGAGATAATTCTGCCCAGCTCCCATTGTTTTCATCATTGCCGCGTCTCCTGCCCAAAATTTTTACCTCCTTAAATATTATTTTTCTGAGCGTACCTGTTTAATGTTGGCTACGTGTTCCCTGTATGTTTTTGCGAAATGATGATAACCGTCTCTTCCCGCAACGTAATACAAGTAATCGTTGAACTCAGGGTCTAAAGCTGCCCCCCAAGCCTCAACACCGGGAACGCATATAGGTCGCGGGGGTAATCCTTCGTGCTTGTAGGTGTTATAGGGGGATTCGATTTCGAGGTCTTTGTTGAGGACTCGAGTCAGCTTTCTTCCTTTGAGCCTCCAAGCGTACACGACAGTCGCATCAATCTGCAACAACATATTCTTCCTCATTCTGTTGTGAATTACTCCCGCAACGGTCCGGCTCTCAGCGTCATGCAGGACTTCACGCTCAACCATTGAGGCGACAATGGAGGCTTCGCGAACGTCATTTGAGGTCAGGTTGTGGGAAGTGATGAAGCCGCCCCAATGATTCCACCAAGCAGAAGAGGCACGGCTCACGATTTCGTCCGCAGTACGGTCAACAAGCATATAAGTCTCAGGCATGAGGAATGCGGCGCGAGTATATTCGTCATCTGGGAGTCCTTTAAGGATAGCCATTAATTTCGGGGGGTAATTGTGGTTGTTCATGAGGGCTTCTGAGACTGCTTTACGGTTTACCTTTTTGTCCTGGCTCTCAAGCGAGTCGATGAGCGCGAAAATATCGAGGCCGGGAAGAACCTGTGCTTTGAGGAGTGCGGGCTTTAAGGTTCGGAGCTGTCGTGCGATGTTCCAAGCGTCAGAGGGTACAATGCTGTAATGGCCTGCGCGAATCTTCCTGTCGAGTCCGAATTTAACCATCCACCGTGAGAGCTCAATGGGAGTTCCTTTCTCCAGTGCTCCGTTAATCTCGAAAACTCTCGCGGCCTCTAAAGCTGTCATTCCCTGTTCGATTACGACATTAACGGTTTCGCCTTCAGGTATCGGGATCATGTATTCCCAGAAAGCTGCGGGGACTTTGAGGTGATACGAGGAGTAAGCCGCCACTGCCATGACGAAAAGCAGAAGGAAGAATATTACGCCGGAGAAAAGGACACGGCGGTTACGTTTACGTTGTCTTTGTCTTGGGGTTAAGTACTGTGATTTTCTTTGCAAATTCGAGACACATCCTGTTTAATTTTGCGTATATTATACAGGATACGCCCCGTAAAATGTCTTACTGTGGTTCAGTCTCTGAGAGTCTTATTCGACCTTCATCAAGAGCGATTATGACGTAGTATTTTTCGCCTTCTGAGTCTGTTATTGTAATTGTTCCGCCTGACATCGCCGAACTATTTGGCTTTTGAAAACGTTTGTTCTCGACGTTATAGCTTATTTTGCCTTGCTCGCCCGGAAAATTATCGGTGTATCTGCACCCTGCCGAAGCCCTGAATGATGTATCTGAAATTCCGCCTCCCCAATCTATTGTTACATAGTATTCATTATTGCCAGCTGAGTTAGTCTGAAAATCCGTATCCATGTCGAACCTTTTGTGCATTCTGTCGGCCTTCTGAATCGTTCGGAAAATATAAGCCGCGAGTCTTTCTGCCTCATGCTGGGCTGTTTGTTTTGCCGCTGACGATGAAAGGGACATAGCCGCGTAAGTTATCGCCATAACCATTATACCGACAACTAATTCTGTGA
>JAFSLR010000219.1 GCA_017448375.1 Synergistaceae bacterium
GCGGCCATGTCGGGATTCTCAGCAAATGCCCTCATGAAGCGGGTACGAATTTCGATGTCGTCAGAGTTCCGCAAAGCTCCTATTGTGGCGAAAAGGTCAAGGCAATGTGAAAGCGTTGATTTGTATGTGAGGGCTGAATTTTCGGTGAGGGTATAATTTGCTTCCTGTTTGAGTTCGTCAAGCATAATGTTTCCTCCTGAATAAAAGCAAGGCGCAATAAACTTTAGGACAAAAGTTATAAATTTGCTGTATGCGCCTTTAGATTTTCAAAGCACATTTTTTTAACGTTGCTCTAGCCTGACTGAGCTAAAGTATCTTTCGACACTTGCAGGATTTGAACCTGCGGCAAACGACCTAGAATGGTAAGTCTGCTGGCAGTGCTTTTATGTGAGGAATTATAGCACAGTGAGGAAAAAAACAAGCAGCTTTATTTTTTGTTTCCCGAATAGAAACTAAACAGACTCTAAGAAATATAATCAGTCAGCAAAAATTTCTGTCCTGTCCAAAATTCAACAGATGGGATAATTTTTTCTGCGTCAAAATGCTGTATACTTATCGGGCAAAAAATCTCAAACAAATTAAAGGAGTGATTACTCTGGCAAAAGCAGCAAAGAAAACCGGCCAGTCAAGCCGCGAACAAATACTCGAAGAAGCAATCGGTGAAATTCGCAGCAAGTTCGGGGACGGCGCAATAATGAGGCTCGGAGAAAACGCAAAGAAGAACATTGAAGTAATTCCCAGCGGAGTCCTTCCTCTTGATGTTGCACTCGGAATAGGCGGTTACCCCAAAGGAAGAATCGTAGAAATTTTCGGCCCTGAAGGTTCGGGAAAAACTACAATAGCATTATGCGCTGTTGCTGAGGCTCAGAAGGCCGGAGGGATTGCGGCATTCATTGACGCAGAACACGCACTTGACCCCCGTCTGGCAAAAACTCTAGGCGTTGACATCGAGAATCTATATCTTTCACAGCCCGACAGCGGAGAACAGGCACTCTACATTCTGGATCAAATGGTTAGAACTGGAGCTGTTGATATTATTGTTGTTGACTCGGTTGCGGCTCTTACTCCCCAAGCTGAAATTGACGGCAGAATAGGCGAGAGTCAAATGGGACTTCAGGCAAGATTAATGTCATATTCACTGAGGCGGCTTGCTTCTATAATCTCAAAAACAAACTGCATTGTAATATTCATCAACCAGCTTAGAGCGTTAATTTCGACAGGTTACGCGCAGGGGCCGAGCGAGACAACAACGGGAGGACGTGCGCTGAAATTCTATGCGTCAATACGTCTTGAAGTCCGAAGAGGAAAGAAATTAGAGAAAAGCGATGTTACTATAGGCCATGAATTATATTTGAAGATCGTAAAGAATAAACTTGCACCGCCTTTCAGGACAGCACATGCAAGCCTGATTTACGGGAAGGGGATTCCTGTTGGTGTTGCGGTTGTTGATATGGCTGTGGATTACGGGATAATAGGCAAGAAAGGATCATGGCTCACGTACAAGGGCGAGACTCTCGGACAGGGAAAAGAAACCGTGTCTAAATTCCTCGCAGAAAATCCCGCGTTACAGGACGAAATAATGAAAGCGATAATGGCAAAAGCCGGTGAAGGTATAGGATTTGTGCCTGAAGCCGGAGAAGTCCTGCGGAGTGAAGATGATGATGCTGCAATGTCCGCCGAGACAGGTGAGAATATCGCGGAAAGTGAAGACGGCATACTCGATATTGCTGACAGCGATTCGGAATCGGAGTAAGTGATGATTAATTCCTCCTGTTGAGATAAACGGGGGGAATTTTTTGTAATATGATCATATTTCAGTTTGACATTATGAACTTCAACAGGATATTCACTCAGAAAACTTTTTGTTGCATTTTCCTCCGAAATTTATCACATCAAGTATACATGCCACCCGCAAATCTGCTACAATAATCCGCAAATTTCTATCTTTTCAGGAGTGATATTTTATGTTAGCTCTGATTAAGTTAAGCCCCGTTCTCGTACTGGGTATACTTATGAGGCTGGGACTTGATATTCTTCTGGCAGCCCCTCTCGCTATGGTCTACGCAATCGTTATCGGAATGATTTTCGCGCACGTCAGCTTCTCCGACCTCATGGACGCGGCAATCGAGAACCTCAAACATATTCTCGTTGTCTTCCTCATTCTTCAGATGGCCTACGCTGTCGCAACATGTTTCATGGAGACGGGAGTCGCCGCCGAAATCATCACAATCGCGCTCTCACTCGGCATAACAGCAAAGCTCGTAGCAGTCGTAGCCCTAATCGTAACCGCAATACTCTCAATCGCAACGGGAACTTCATGGGGAACATTCGCGGCCTGCGCTCCGATATTCTTGTGGCTGAATCACATTGTCGGCGGAAGCGTTGTCCTCACAATTTCGGCGATTGCCGGCGGGTCATGCTTCGGCGACAACATCGGACTGATCTCTGATACTACGGTCGTAAGCTCAAGCCTTCAGGGTGTCGTCATCACTGACAGGGTACGTCATCAGGGCGTATGGTCGTTCCTGTGCTTAGTGTGCGGGGCGGCGGCGTTTTATTTCGCGGCTGTTAGCATGGGACTCCCTGACACACTCGGAAACGCTAACGAGGCTATAGCGCAGATTCCCCAGTCAGTATGGGACGCACTCTCGGAGAAGAGAGCAGCTGCCGTAACACTCCTAAAGCAGGTACAGGCGGGCGGGCTTTCGTGGTATATGATTCTCCCGTTAATAGCTGTACTCGTTCTTGCGGGAATGGGCGTGAACACTCTCATTTGTCTCGGCTCTGGGATTTTAGGCTCGCTGATTTGCGGTTACATTGCCGGAACTGTTACGGACGTTATGAAGTTCCTTGAGATGGTACAGTCGAGTTTTGCTGACGCCGGGAGCTGGGTTATCGTCATGATGTTATGGATTGGCGCGTTCGGCGGTGTAATGCGGAGAATGGATGCCTTTGACGCAATAGCCTCTCTCGTTATGAGATGTGTACACAGCGTGAGGCAGTTAATGTTTGCGAACGGCTTATTATGCCTCGTGGGTAACGCTGCACTTGCTGATGAAATGGCGCAGATCGTAACAATGTCCCCAATCATCAAGGACTTAACCGAAAGACACGTTAAGGGCGACGCAAAATCAATGTACAAACTTGCTCTGAGAAATGCTACGTTTGCTGACGCTATGGGCGTATTCGGCTCTCAGTTAATCCCGTGGCATGTTTACCTTGCGTTCTTCATCGGTATCGCTCATGCTGTTTACCCTGTGGCGGAAAGCACGGTGAGTGTTGCTGATATTATCATGCACAACTATCTTGCGTGGATTGCTGTACTCTCAATGCTCATACTTACGTTGACGGGGCTTGACAGGTTTATACCGTTA
>JAFSLR010000220.1 GCA_017448375.1 Synergistaceae bacterium
GAAGATGTTGCTTGCCTCAGATGGGAACGGTGAGAAAAAGCAAATTTTGCTCGTGGACGATGACATTACGTTTCTGAAGATGATGCAAAAATGGCTTGGAACGAAATACCAAGTTGCCGCAGCACGTACAGGCCCGCAAGCACTGCATTACCTAGCGGAACATACGGTTGACCTTATACTTCTCGACTATGAGATGCCGCTGATGGATGGCCCGAAAGTTCTTGACGCATTACGCAATAACCCACTAACCGCGAACATCCCCGTGATATTCCTGACAGGCAAGAGCGACCCTGAAAGTGTGAGAAACGTAATGAGCTTGAAACCAGCAAGCTACCTCCTGAAATCTATGGACAAAGACGCAATACTGCACTCACTGGATAATTTCTTCATCACTCATTAGGGATTCACAGCGTTGGAACTAAACATTGCAGTAGTCGATGACATATTGTCGGATGTGGTAAGGCTGAGGAATTTTATCCGCAACTGGTCATACGGCAGTGCGTGTGAATTGGGCATAATACAGTCATACGCTAGCGGAGAAGAAATGCTGAAGGACTTTGCGCCGAAAGTGTTTCAGATTGTATTCATGGACATAATCATGGATAAGCTAAACGGTATAGAAACAGCCCGGCAGTTAAGGCAGGAAGATACCGAGTTATTGATAGTGTTCATGACAACCTCAAATGAATATGCTTTCCAAACGTTTCCACTTCACCCCTTTGATTACGTCCTGAAACCATACAGCAAGAAGGACGTGGAGAAAATTCTTGATGAAGCCGTCCGAGTGTTGACCGCAACAGAACCAACAATAACTATAAGGGTAGCCCATTCAGAATATACGCTCCAAATGCGAATGATAAGCGCTGTAGTCTCACAAGGTCATACGGTCGAGATAAATTTAACGAACGGTAAATGTGTATTAAGCACAATGGCGTTCAAGGAAGTGGAAAAACTCTTTGCTGAAGATTCACGCTTCCTGTTATGCAATCGGGGAATAATAGTGAATATGTCCCAAATATCAGCACAGGAAAAAGGAGTGTTTGTGATGAAGGACGGCACACGTTATCCGATTCGGGTACATGGGCAGTCGAAAATAACGGCGGCATTCTCGCGATACCTCATAAACAGCATGAGGGCAGAAGAATTATATCGGAAGGGTGCTGAAGGCGAATGAAAATCTTTACCCGTTACGCACTCGAACTAGCGATAATAATTCCCGATGCAGTGTTCCTATACTTGCCGCTGATTGAGGATTTGCGCTGGGAAAACTGGATAACCTACAGCGTTTCAGGTGTATTGCTCTCAGTCTTCGTGATAGCTGCGGCGTGGGTAAGTTCGACTCAAATGTTGCCTGTGATACCTGTTCTTGTCGTAAGTGTTATGTTCCTGTTCCTGATATTTTTCTTCTCCGTCAATATAACTTTAGGGCGCAAACTATTCTGTTTCTTCACATCAATCATGCTGGGAGCGTTCTGCCTCCTTTACTCAATATCAATAATGGCAAATTTCGAGGCGGCAAATGACCTCTGGGCTTCAACGCGTCTTTTGACACTCGAATCATGTTGCGTTTCGCTTGGACTGTCGGCCTTAATCGGAATTGTGTTCTTCAAGATGAAGGATGATTTATCGGTCTTGCTGAGAGAAGAGCGGATAAATGTAATGTGGGATTTCCTGTTCCTTCTCCCTTTTGGCGCAACAATACTTATATGGTGGCTTACTCCGATATGGCCAAAGATTTTGCTGATGGGGCGCGCCCGCTTGTTTATGTTGGTGCTACTACCTATGATACCGTTTACAGTCTTGCTGATTTACTACCTGTTGTGGTGGGTAGCGGCGAAAATGTCCGAAAGTGCGAGGCTTCAGCAGGAAAGCACAATGCTTCAGATGGAGAGCAAACGTTACGAGGAGCTTCGGAATTACATGGAGGAGACGCGCGCATTACGTCATGATTTCCGCCAGCACATTTTGGTGATAATACATTTGTCGGAAGCAGGGAAATTCAGCGAGCTTCGGGAATATTTATCCCAATTCCAAGATAAGGCGGGCAAAATTTACACGGGGTACTGCAACAACATAGCAGTAGATGCAATAGCCTCATACTATACGGCGTTCGCAGAAACTCAAAACACTAGGGTTGAGTGGAGTCTGAATTTGCCGAAGAACCTCCCACTGAGAGAAGCGGAATATTGCGTAATACTCGGTAACTTGCTGGAAAACGCATTGAGAGCCGTGAAAAATCTCACTCCTGAACAACGCTACGTCAAAGTGATTTCGTCGTTGCTTTCAGACACGATAATAGGGATCTCGGTAGATAACCCGTTCAGCGGAAAAATAAAGTTCGGGAGAAATGGATTGCCGCGTTCAGATCGTGAGGGACATGGTATAGGTCTTGTGTCAGTCTTGAACACGGTGAAGCGTTATGACGGAACAATGAAAGTTACAGCGGAGAAAAATATATTTTCGGTTGATATTGTCCTGCATTGCAACGCGGGCTAATTCACAAGGTATTTGCATCGTTGCGGAATAATCGCTAAGGAGGTGTGAAAAATGAGACTCACTCTGTCGACAGTCTACACAATGCTTCTCAAGGCCATAGTCCGAACACGCTCTATTCCGTTCAATATACAGGCAGGTGATCCCTTCTATTCAGGGAAGAATCAGGCTTACTTGATGAAGTCGATAAAGGAGCTTGATGAGGGACATGGTCAGGAGCATGAACTGATAGATGCGTAAAATATGGTCGGGATGCTCATGGGACGAATATGTTTCATGACAGACGGAGGACAGAGAAACATTATGCCGAATAGACGAAATGAATCGCCTTGTGTACAGAATGCCAGATGAGGACACAATAGAAATTTCCCAGTGTAAAAACCATTACGATGATTGATGTTTACTGCGTTCAACATGGCAAATAGCCGTAAGCCAAGATAGTCGAGTTTTGCATAAACGTTCATTTTCTTGCGTAAAAGTACATTCGCCCCCCTGTAAAAATGAGTTGACATTTGAGATCATCAATAGACAAAATCACAATAGGAGGCGTTTCAATCATGAGACGTTTATTTGCGTTATCGGCGTTACTGTTGTTGCTGCTTTCATCGACAGCATTCGGGGCAAGGCGGGATTTCGGGAAGTTCTCTGTTGACGTTCCAAAAGGCTGGTCAGCAGATTCTGACGGCTCAAGGGTTACCCTGATGAAAGGCCGCATGATTATGGAGATCGAGCTTGCTTCACGTGGCAAAAAATCACTTGACACAATCGCAAAAGAAGTCGCGCGGCAATACGGCTCAAGAGACTGTGAGGACATCGAAGACTACTACGTGTTCACGTACACAGAAGACGGCGTAGAGTCTTTCGGCAGAGTCTCAGCTCCCAAAAAGGGAATGTACTTGCTTGTCCTGATGACCCCGCACGATAATGATGTGATGTTTGACATCGAGGAATCAATCAGGGTGAAATAATCACAGGAGGAGATATCGGCCATGAAGCGCATACTTTCAGCAACATTACTGCTGCTCATTCTTGCGGGCGCGGCTTTCGGACTCAGCGACAAGGAATATAGGCAAATGATGAAAACGAGCAAAGCATTCAGGGAAGCCGACAAATTCATGAATGAGTGCTACAAGGAATGCAGGCAAACTCTTCCCAGCTCAGACTTCAAGACGGTTCAGGAAGAACAGTTAGAGTGGATTAAGTCCGGGCGTGATGAGGAAGCAAAAAGTTTCATCGATGACGGCATGAAACGCGCAGATGCATACGCCAAAGTTACGGAAATGCGCGCACATGAACTTCACCATTTCTGCATAACGTACAGAAACGCAAACTTCACCGATGAAGACTACGAAGACTGAATCGCAAGGCACACGGATATTTGAGCGTAAACGTTAAGTTTCCTTCATGAACGTCATTCAAAGGCTCCGGGAAAAATCTCCCGGAGTGTTATAATATCTCACGAATTCTTGCAGCTTCAGCAACGAAATTCATAAGGAAAGGAGCTTGACAAATTTGAAATGTCGTGTAAAATAGCACAGCACAGCACA
>JAFSLR010000221.1 GCA_017448375.1 Synergistaceae bacterium
CGAGCATTCTAGCTCCTCTATGCTTGCTTCCATGTAGTAGCCTCTGATATGGCCGCCGTATTTTTTCATCCATGCTTTAGGATTGCGGCGGGTAAAGGCTCGCAGTTTTGTCAGTCCGTTCTCTTTCATGATATGGACTAAAACCTTCTGCCAAGCCTTACCGTTACCGCACATGTGATGAAGCTCTAAAATATCATCATGGGTGAAAAACGTAATAAACCCGTAATCAGGGTGAAAAAACACTTGTTCATCAGGCGATAATTCGAGGTCATTACAGCCAGTTTTTTCATGATAATAATTGAGCCATTCTTCACGTGTCATTTTGCTTTTGCCTTCTCCTTATCTTTATTCGCGCTGAGTTTCTTCAGATTTGATAGCCTGTTTTTGATGAAAGCGGGAACGGGAATATTGAGCCTTTCAGCATTCTCAAAAATGGAAATGCCTTCGTTAGCGATATAGAATATGCACACGCCGCTACTGATAGCCTCAGTATTACCGATGACGGTATCTTTGAGGATATACGTATCCATGAGATGAGCCATGCCGACGAAAGCGAGAATAATGCCCTTGCGTAACACCCCCGTAAAGCCCGTATCACTGGATAATTTATGCTCTTTCCAGCCCGCCGCCAGCCCTGATAACTGGTCAATAACCATGAACGCGAGGAGAACCATCAAGAAGCCATCCCGCCCGCCGAAGAACCAGCTCATTAACCCTATACTTCCCCCCATAGCGAAATCAATAGCACAGCCTATTATGTCATCAGTCATGCGCGGACCTCCCATAAAGATTTACGCTTGCCGCCGCAGTCAATATGAATGAATGTCCTGTACTTGATGCAGTAATCCAGAGCGGGCAATTTTCCCTCAGCGTGAAGTTTCTTGACGGTCTCAAACATTTTCGCGCTGCCTAAATTGCACGACAGATCCGCGGCTTTGCCTGTTAAGTGCTTAGAGTTAGGTACACCCTTGCTTCTTGCGTTATGCTCTTTGCACCTGCACCCCGAATTGACCCTAACAGGAACGCCTAAAGCCTGCCGTATCGTTTCGGCCATGTCCATAACTCTCTGATCAATGTCCTTTTTCCCGCACCCGCATTTGCAAGCGAATTCGCTAACCTTGAAATGTTCCGTATCTTTTGCCATATAAAGCACCTCCGATAAAATAAAAGCGGGAAGCCTAAAGCCCCCCGCGAATGATTGTCCTGCTTACTCGCCTAAAAGCCCTTTGCCCGTGATTTCCTTGAACTGCTCCGGCGTGATGAATCCTTTTGCGTGTGCATCGCGTACTTTGCGTTCATCCCACACGCCTAACTCGTAGTACTTCTTGATTTTCTCGAACATGATTTTTTCCTCCTTATAGTGTTACGCCTGCCATCATTGCTACATAGTCGATATTCCCCGCAAGCCTCAACATCTCAAACTTTTCCGGCGGAATTTCCCTTAGAATGAACCAGTATTCCGAGCCGTATTTTTTGCACTGAACCAGCTCCATGTTGTTAAACTCACCGCACATTTCGTTCATAACTCCGTCATCATCGCACTCAATCTTGACGCGGGATAATTTCCCTCTGAATGTTGCTTCCGTGATTTCCTGAGACGTGATGAAGTTATTTCCGTTGAGCGTGAGATTATCGAGCTTTGCCCCGTCAGAGAACGTTATAGAGTACATGCTCTCACCTCCTTAATGAACCAAGAAGAACGGACAGACCAATGGATTATTCATGCTATGGGCCTCTATGCTTGAGCTTCCGCCGTTGAAGCTGATACAGGCGAAGTAATTGCTACGTGCGACATCCCTCAACAAAGGGTAACCCATTACATTTTGAATGAGTTTAGTATCGAGAGCAAAAGCGGGAAATTGAGTTCTACCATGCTGCCCATTTGTCCCGTAAGGGCTTTTGTAACTCTGAACTCTGCGCCCGAAAATCATTTCTTCAGACATGAGATCGCACACTCTGTCATCAAACCACCCCCAGCCCGATTCGAGTCCGTCAGTTACGGCATTGCACAGCCAGTCTCCATGAAGCAGTATATGCTCTTCGCCGAAAGTAGCTTTTATGGCAGCGGCAGCCCTGAGCAAATGAGTCTTGAACATCTTAGAGCCGACATATCCGCCTTCAGTAGTGAAGCTGTCATTCATACTAGCCGTGAAAAGTCCCATTGTTGACCAGACGACAACATGATTCGACACGATGTTGTAATTGTTTTTTTTTGCGAAAAACGCATTGCAGCCCATAACATACCATTGGAGATTGTACGAAGTGCCTTCTTCCTCATGAACGACATCCTCTGAATCCGTCCACGAGTAAGCAGGAACTGGTATCGACCAATAATCGCCTGGGTAAATGTCCTTGAAAGTACCGTTTCTGATAGCGGCTGACTGTTCTGCGGTTATGGTTGAGCCTAAATTTTTGCCTCTGTAAATGCTGTTATGTGCTCCGGCGTTGTGATATGTGAGAGGCTCAGTGCGATTGTTGAGCGTCGTCCATTCGCCGGCGGCCTTAAGGGATTCAAGCCATTCTGACTCCGTTCCTGTGAAGCCGTGAAGTTTCGCAATCTCGTAGGCTGATTTTCCCGTCAGCCTCTCCATGTCCGTATCTATATACTTTCGGAAATCTCCTAACAGTTCAGCTGTCTGCGCCGCTATTTTGCTCGGCATTGTCGCCGTGAAATTCCTCACTATCGCATACGCTGCTCCTGTTACTGCCGTTCCCTGATAGGCATTCGCCAGCGTTATCGATGTATCACTGTTGATTGACGCTATTTCAAGCAATACTCCGCTGTTGTTTACCTCAAGCATATCTCCGGGATTTAACCCTGCGCTTTTCCAGTACGTTCCGCTACCCGTTATTTCCTTGCTTCCTGGGGTTGCGCCTATCGTACCGTCCCTGAACCATCTTGTATAGTTGCTCATGGTGCTTTATTACTCCTTCTTTATATTCGTTATCACTGAATTGGTTAAATCCAGTAATGAACCTGCTAATTCTTCCAGCCATAAGAGACGCTGTTCATGATTGTCCGTTATTGCCTTCTGTCTGGAGGCTAATCTCTTTACAGCTTTCAGTTTCGCTTTTTTCTCTGCGTTGTATGACATTTTCAGCCTCCATAAAATTAACAGGCCTCAAGCTCTTACGCCTGAAAGCCTGTTAGGTCTGGCCGTTTCGCTTACCGACTAGGAAGCCGCTCCAAATATTTCATTCAGCATTTCTTCTACTTCCGCGTCTGTGGCTACATCTGCGGTTGTGAGTACATCTGCCGCCGCTTTTCCGCCGTCAACAAGATTTCCGTTCGCGTCAAGGCTTGCGATATGTCCTGCTGTTGCGCTCCCAACCTTGTCCGCCTTCCCTATGTCCGCAAGGGCCGCCACGTCAACGAACAGATACTTGTACGACACTGCGTCATTGTTCGTGTGGTCTATACCCTTCATCACGAGAATGAGTACAGGCTTGCCGTTGAGGTTCGGATCGGTCGCTCCGGGATATGTCGCCTGATTGAACGTGAAACTGTACACAAACCCAGTCTTCTCCGTATCAAGGAAATATTCCTTGGGCAACGCCGCTATTGCCGCGTCAAGGGCTGCCTTCATTTTTGTCGCCGCTGTCTGTACATGCTTGATTTTCGCTTTCTGTTCTACGTTATACGCCATAATACTACTACCTCCATATTGATTTATGTTTCACCGTACCTGCAGTTACGGATTGACACCAAATATCTCATCCAGCATTTCAGTAATTTCCGGCTCGGTCTCTACTTCTATGCCTTCTCCGCTTAATGCGTCCTCTATTGCCTCGTCTGCCTCGTCATCTGTCGCTGTGTCTGTGGGGTCGAGCTCGCCCTGCATATCGTCAATTTCGCCCTCTATCACCGACAGCCGCCCGTCTAATTCTTCATTGGCTTTGATGTCCGACAGTTTCATATATGCCAGTTCGTTGATTTGTTCCTGAAGTGAGCTTATCCAGTCATAAAATTTTCGGCTCGTCTGTGATATTTCTGACTGCCTCAGAGTTCCTGTCTCTTTCAGCTTCTCATAGGCTCGTAATACTTCTCGCGAGAGGCTCAACAGTCCCGCGGCTAATTCATCGGCCTGTACTTGTATATGGTCATCGCTTCTTATTCGCTGATTTTCTTCATGCGCTAGATTTCTCGCATTCTCCGCTTGGTCGGCTTCTCGCTCAAATATCTGCCGCAGAATTTCTCCCGATAATGTATCAGCTTCCTCGCGCAATTCCTCATACAATGACTGAGTTTTCTTGCGGCTTGCGCTTATGTCCGAGCGCAATTCATCATCGGCTTTCTTTCGCGTTGCGTACTCCTCGTACATATCATCGTTCAACGCTTGGTCGGATAACAAACGTTCGTGCGCTTCTGAGGCTATTTCCCCCGTCAGGTATCGCGTATCACTCTTGCGGTTTTCCGTCTCATCTTTCAGTTTCTCCCCAAGCCTGTAGGTTTCCACGGCATTATCCAATAACGCTCCGGCAAGGTCGTCTGATTGTTCCTGTAAATGATCATGTCGGGACGTGGATAACTTTCGGGCGAGCATGATACCCAGTCGCAAATCCTCAATATCTTTCCCCTTACGCTGTATATCTTCCTCGCGCTGTAACGTGAGACGCAAGATTTCCCCGGCCAATGCGCCAGCCTGTTCCTGCAAATACTCCCCGCGATATGTCGTTTCTTTTCGCGCTTTGCTGATTTCCTCTCGCAGTTGTTCATCTGCTTTTCGACCTTCTTCCGTTTCGCTTTCTCGCTTCTCGGTCTCGTCTAGTATTAGCTCATGCGCTCTTTCCAGACTGGCTTCCGCTGTTGAGAGTCTCTTTTCTTTCTCATCGATTTCAAGCGTATGCCTCAGAACTTCCCCGGCTAATTCGTCGGCTTGTTCTTGTAAATGTCCGTGTATCGCTTCATCTCGTTCATGTGATACTCCGTCGGAAGCATTCACTCTCCTGTGAAGGCTTCTGATGTTCGCGCCCAAATTCACATGACGTACATCTTCTGCGTCAACACGAGCGTCTATTACCTCGCTGTCTTCCGTTACTCCCTCTAACGCCTCGTCAAATCTCGCGCTGATATTCGCTTGACTTGTCTCGACTGTCGCCTGTCGTGCGCTTATCTGTGAGACTTGATAGCCCATTTGCGATTTCGCAGTGTCTATATCCATGCTCAGACTTTGGATTTCACGGTTCTTTTCCCTCCGTAAATCACTCACTGCTTCCTCGCTGTCGCTTCGTAACTCGCTGATTGATTGACTGGTATCGTTACGGAGTGTCGTGATTGCGCTGTTGGTATCACTGCGGAGGGTCGTTATTGCTGTCTCGCTGTCTCGCTTGTTACTGTCGATTTGTCCCTGATAACCTGTGAACTTCCTCACTTGGTCATTCGTCAGGTGATAACGTCCGCTGAAATCTCCTCCTAACAGCCCGTCTAATTTCTCATGGTTGATTTCTTCTGGCTTGATCTTTCGGTCGGGGTCTAATCCGCTGAAACCTACTATATAATCCTCGATTACTGGCAGTTCATAGTCTTCATAAAAACTTTTCCCTCCTTTAATGCAAAAAATGAGCACAAGTAGTCCTTGTACTCATTTTTCTAAATTCTTAACTATAAAATTATTAACTTTATAAACAATAACGACTATGAGA
>JAFSLR010000024.1 GCA_017448375.1 Synergistaceae bacterium
ATCCCCTCAGCGAGCAATAATTTTTCGATCTGTGAATTGCTCCTTTTGTCCGACGGATATACTTTTGAGACTGCATACTCTGACATTTTCACGCCCCCTTGAAAGTTGATGTTGTGCAAAATTGTACAGCATGTGCTATAATCTTGCGCGTTTTAGGGAGAATTGGCCGAGTGGTCGATGGCGGTTGACTTGAAATCAATTGAGGTGCAAGCCTCCGGGGGTTCGAATCCTCCATTCTCCGCTGAGAGTAAAGCCCTGTACAAAGCGTGCAGGGTTTTTTCGTATATTCAGGGGGTGTAATTTCTCGTGGACAAGATCAAAACTCTTCAGGAATATTTATCTTCACTCGGAAGCGTCGCAGTTGCGTTTTCAGGAGGAGTCGACTCAACGTTGCTGCTTAAAGTCGCGCATGATGTATTAGGGGACAAAGCTATAGCCGTAACAGTCTCAGCTTCATTCACAGCAAGCCGCGAAATGAACGAGGCCGAAAATTTTTGCGCGGACAATCACATTCATCACATCAAGATTCATATCGACATGGCCGAAATTGACGGCTTCAATCTCAATCCCCCGAATCGCTGTTACATCTGCAAGCGCGCAATCTTCACGCGAATCATCAACGCCGCCCGCGAAAACGGAATCTCAAACGTAATTGACGGCTCAAATCTTGATGACCTTGGCGACTACAGGCCGGGCATGAAAGCACTTCACGAACTCGGAATCATAAGCCCGCTCCGTGAATGCCAGTTCACAAAGTCAGATGTGAGGAATTTATCGCGTGAAATGAATCTCATTACGTGGGACAAACCTTCTTTCGCGTGCCTTGCGTCGAGATTCGTTTACGGTGAAATTATTACGGCTGAAAAATTGCGAATGGTTGAACGCGCTGAGGAGTTTTTGATGTCGATGGGCTTCCGTCAGATTCGTGTGAGAGTTCACGGAGATTTAGCGAGGGTTGAGATTTTGCCGGAAGATTTTCCCAAAATGATTCATGATGAGACGCGCGAAAAAGTTTATGACGCTCTTAAGTGTTGCGGGTTTCATTATGTTGCTCTCGATTTGAAGGGTTACAGAACAGGGAGCATGAATGAAGCCTTGCTGTGATAAAATCACTGTTAAAGAATATCCCGTATATTTCCGAAAAATATTGCGAATGACAAGCAGGAGAATAATATTCTTTCTGCTAACCCTCAGACAGGAGGAGAGGGGAAAAAGATTCACAATCACATTATTTATCCGTCAAAAATCAAGGAGGTGAAAGCGCAAAAAACTTAACCCGCGCAAAATCGGCAGGGGATTCAATGATGAACCCCATCAGGAAAATGCAACACGCAGTAAAAATCTCAGAATATCCCGAATCAAAAAATAAAAATATGGGAAGAAAGGACAAGGAGGTTTGTTCAATATGAGAAAACGCATTTTATGTACTGCATTGCTGTCTTTGCTTGCGCTTTGGGCGATGGCTCTTCCGGCTATGGCTGGCACTACCACCACTACGAACTACTACAAGCTCAACAGTTTGGCGACTAACAAGAAATCTTACACGTTTGATAAGTATGCCGCTGCAGCAACGCTTCCGACAGGGGATAACGCGATTGTACTAACGCTGAAAGCGGGCACAAGATCAGCAACTTCTGCGCCTTCTGGCTACGTTACTGCTACATCGGTGGCCTGGACTGTTGCGGCAGACCCTACGAGCATGGTCGACAACTCTACCAAAATTACTTGTTCCCCGACAAGCTCAACTCTTAAGACGGATGCACTGACACACACGATGACTCTTACGGGAGCAGTCAAACGCTCAGGCACAGTTACTGTAACAGCCACGCTCGGCACAGGTGCTACTGCTCAAACCAAAACCGCAACCATCAAGATCACTGTACCTGACAAGCCAGCCCCGGAAATCAGCGCAGGAGAAGATGCAGCGGAGTTCTCCGGAGAGGCAATGTCAGCACTTTCGCTCAAGGATTCCAGCGGTACAGCAATAACCGGCAACAAGATCACATTCAACAGTTACCCGGAATATATCACTTTTACTCCTGATGCTACGACCCTTAACGGATACGGCGTTACGGTAACAGCTGGCGGTAAGAACGGTGATGCGCTTGCTGATGCTACAAAAACAAGAGATGTTACATTCGCGTCAACAGCCAACAAAGTAGCCAAGATTACAGACGGCGTAACGATAACCGTAACTGCATACAACAATAAGGCAGACGGCACAAAGGGTACGGAAGTCAAGAAACAAGTTAAGCTCGTTGTTACGGGAATAAAGCCTACAGCGTGGCAGACAGAAGCGGGAGGAAAGCCTGCTGACTTAGGAGACAAGGCTTCAAGCAAGAAAGCTATCACAGGGCAACTGACTCTCGTCGAGGGAGGCGTAGACATCGGAAACAACCTGACATGGAAACTCCAGAACGTTACTACTCCCGTAACTTTCACGGCTAGAGGACTTCCTGAGGGACTCTCGCTCGAGGCTGACGCTAACACCTCGAAAGAGAACGCCAAGCAGACAAACGCATTCGGTGTAACGCTCAAAGGAAAGCCGGCAGCGGGATATTATGACAAGATATATATCACGGCGGAGAACTCAGGAGGAAGCATAGAGGGCGGTCCGTATATCCTTGATGTAGTCAACAAGCCAAAAATCTCGGTCGACAAAATTCCCGACATCACTTGGGGCCAGAACTACACGTACACAGTTCCGGCAACAGGCGGAGAGAACACAAAGCACCCGCTGACTTATGCCATCAAGTCAACCTCAACGTCTC
>JAFSLR010000222.1 GCA_017448375.1 Synergistaceae bacterium
CCGCGTTAATGCTGCCTTTGAGCTTGTAGCTTTCGATGTCAGGCACATATTCTTTCAGGGCTGAAGGTGTCATTGTGATGGTTGCGTTGATATTGAGTTTGGGATTTGATGAGGGAAGATCTGAGATTTTTCCGCTGACATTCACGGGCATTCCGTTAATAGTGCCTTCTGTCTTGCTGAGTGTTAATGTTTTTCCTGAATACGCGAAATTTATTGCGGGCTTCTCAATCGTCTGGCCCCATCCGCTGAACTCAGGACTGTTTACCGCTCCCGTAACATTAGGATTTGACGCAGTGCCTTTCACCGTAACGGAGGCCGTAATTTTCCCGCCTAATTTGTACTGCGGGCCGTCGGGTATCATGCTTTCGATGCGTTTGATGTCGAGGTCTGCAAGTTTGGCCGTGAGATTCATTCTTGGGTTCGTTAGGATTGACGCAACATTTCCGCTCAAATATCCCTGCGCCCCCTCAAACATGAATTTTCCGTCAACATTCGCCGTGTCGCTCCCTGAAAGTTTCATCTGTGCGCGAATGTTCGTTAATGTTTTTCCGTCATATGCTATTCTCGGCGCGCTGAAGTTCACGAGTCCGTTCAGTTTGTCGATATGCCCGCTTATGTTCACGCTGAAGAGTGATACACGTCCGCTTAATGGTTTGAGTTCGGGAATGCCCAAAATTTTGTCGAGTTCGTCAAGATATGCTTCGCTCCCGTCAAGTTTAACCATCACAGAAAGTTTTTCCCCCGGCCTTAATGCGGCGGCTATTTCTCCCTGTACAGGTATGTTGAACGCGCTGGCCTGAATGTTGCTGACTGAGACTCTGTTCGCTGAGTATGATACGTTTGCGCTTGCACGTTCGACGGGGTAACCGTAAATTTTCGCGCCGAGATAATCTGCTGAGCCTGTGATTTTAGGATTGTCCATTGTCCCGGAAATGTCTGCTGTGAAGTCTGCTTTTCCGTCAAAATCTTCTGCCTTGAGCATGGCCGGATAAAGCGCGGTTATCTCCTTGAGGTCAAAATCTTCTGCTGACGTATGGAGATCTATTTTCCCGTCATTTAGTCCGCCGGTCGCAATAATTTTCCCTGAGCCTAAATGAAGCTCGGCTATGTTTACTCCCGTCAAGCCCGCCGATTCTCCCATGTCGATATTACCCTTCAGGGGCAGGCCGTTAATGCTTCCGTCAACATCAACATCAAGTTTTTTCACGTCAGCCGCAATTTCTGTTACGTCAAAATTCACGAACGATGAAGAAAAATGACTGTCAACAATTTTCACGGAGTCAATCGGCAAATCGGGCATTTTCTTTTCAGACTCATCTTCAGCGTATGCAGGCGAGGCCGCGAATGTCCCGGAAATTTTCTTGTCATCTGAGGGCAAATTGAGACTCAAACTCTGAACAGCCGCGATAAATTTCTCAACGTCCATGCTAATACCGCCTAATGAGATTTCAGCGAGCCGCAAATTTCCCGTAACTATTGCCGGAAGATTCAATTTCACCGACAAGAATCCCGCCGAAAAAACATCAGTGCTTGATTTCTGGTCTGTGATTCCGAAATTGTGAAGCGTGTAGCCCTTTATGGGATTGCCTGTGATTTTCTCCGCATTGAGTCCTATGCTGTAATTCTTGCTGAGGAAATTTTTTGCGATACTCAGCGCGATATTCCCGCCAATGTCAGCGAACGAGAAAAGCGCAGCCGATACCAGAAGCACAATGAATACCATGATGATTAACTTCATGAAGCCTGATCCGCTCTGTTTGATTCTCCGTCTTCGGGGTTTCTTTGAGCGGTAAAGTTCAGGAAGAAGAATGTTATCTGCCATCAAAAAATTCACGCCCTTTGCTGTATTTGGAATATGTTAGATATTGAAGTAATTCTGAGCCTCCCCATGCCTAAAGACAGGGGGTTCGTAAGAAGTTTGATTTTAAGTTTCCACCTGCTATTACAGGCATCCTTATTCTTACGGGCGTGGCCAGTACGCCCCTACTGTATAGCCCTATTAAGGACACAACATTACTTTTGATACACCTTTTCTCTTAGAACCCGTCATAGTTCACTCAGTCAGGAGATTTTTTTCTCTAAGTGCTACTCTGCGGTGAGAGGCAAGTGTTACCCCGTATTGCTTTTGATAGTATTGCTACATTTTTGTTAAAGCGGAACGACTAACCGCTAAATTACGTGGTATTATAGCAAAAAGTTAAAGGCGTTTCATCTCACGACTAAAGTCGCGAGTGTTCACGCCTCCTTTCATAAAACGTGATATAGTTGACTGTATAAATTTTCACACAGGAGATATTGATATGGCAATAATTTTTCCCGCGCTGATATTCGCATTAACGCTAGCATTCTTCCTCAGAGCCTCGAAAGCCTCAGCATGTATGACAATCCTTGCAGGCCGTAACGCTTCCGCAACAGGTGAAGTACTCGTAGGCCACAACGAAGATGCCCCCGGAAGATGCACAATGCAGACTCACTTAGTCCACAAGCTGAGACGGCACCCCGGCACTAAGTCGAAATTTGAACCGTCGCTCGCTGAACTCGAACTTCCCGAAACACGCACGAGTCTTTTCTGGGCTGAAGCAAAGTATTATGACCCCCAGAATCCCGGACCATCATTCTGCGACTCATTCGTCAACGGTCATGGAGTCGTCATCGTCTCGAATAACTGCGAGAAATCCCGCGAAGATTCCCCCGAACTCACTGACGGCGGTATAGGCTGGGGACTCCGGCGTATTGTCGCAGAGTCAGCTCACACCGCAAGAGAAGCCGTAGAGATTGCGTCTCACCTTGTCGATAAGTACGGTTACGCCTCAAGCGGAAGGAGCTATTCATTTGCCGACAAGGAAGAAATTTATGTCATGCAGATCGTTCACGGGAAACACTACGCTATTCAGAGAGTCCCCGATGATGAAGTCGCCGTAATTCCGAATCACTACACAATCCATGAGCCCGACAGGAAAGCACACGGATATAATGAGCTTGTAGAGTATGCGATAAAACGTGGCTGGTATAATCCGCAGGAAGGAGCTTTTGACTTCAAGAAGGCGTATCAGGCTGAAGAGTCTTACGCTGAGGACAAGAACACTCACAGGCATGTTAGAGCGTTGCAGATTTTGCTTGATATTGACTTGTCGCCGCTTCTCGTTAAGGAATGGGAGCC
>JAFSLR010000223.1 GCA_017448375.1 Synergistaceae bacterium
CGCTCCGTGTTCTATTGCTTTACGAACTTGAGCCACTGCTCCGTTGTTGATTAAGATTGAAAACTCCCGGCTGTTAATCCGATATTCTGTATTCCCTGTCAGTCTTTCTAATCTCCTGAGTAGTTCTTTATCTGTAAATGTAGCATTCTGTCTCGCATAGTCCAGTGCTCTCATTCCGTCATTCTCTGCTAGGACATCCGCTCCGGCATCCAAAAGCAGCTTTATTACTTCGCTGTTAGGATAACGGACACTTACTGAATACATCAGAGCTGTAAATCCTTCTCCATCACAAAGATTTATATCTGCTCCATATTCTAGTAATAGTTTCACTGCTTCGGGCGTTATATCTGCAAAAATTGTGCCGTACTGTGCATGAAATTCCTTAAAGTCGGGACTAGGATTATCATGCTTGACTGCCAGCGTTAATGGCGTTCTGCCTTCACGTCCGTAAGTATCACAACCTTTTATATTTACGTCTGCCCCAGCATTCAGCAAAAGTTTAATCACGGGAATATTCTCTTCGTGCTGATTATATTCGTATCCATTCAGCACTGCAAATAATGCTGTCTTTCCGTATTTATCACGTGCATTGATTTCGGCTCCCGCTTCTAGCAATATTTTTACTACTTCGGGTTTTCTTCGTTCCGCTGCTCGTATCAGGGCTGTACTTTCGTCATCCTGACTTTTAAGATTAACATCCGCGCCAGCTTTTAATAATATTTTCGTAACTTCAAAATTCGCTCCCAGTAATGCTGGTCCGAATATCATTCCTCGTGTATTTACATCTGCTCCGTAATCTACAAGTAGTTTTGTAACTTCTTCATCTACCGCATA
Organism: Synergistaceae bacterium; assembly: GCA_017448375.1. Classification (GTDB taxonomy): domain Bacteria; phylum Synergistota; class Synergistia; order Synergistales; family Aminobacteriaceae; genus JAFUXM01. Next base: position 835 of record JAFSLR010000223.1, read on the forward strand.
TTCGAGAAGAGCTGTATTTTCCGTTACATCTCGCGCATTAACGTCTGCACCTGCCTCTAATATCCGTCTCACGATTTCAAGACTTATTGTACGTTCTTTTTCCGTCTCAGATATTCGCTTCTCGGCATATTTTTCATCTTCGGGTTTCTGGCTGCGTCTTAAAATATCTTTGAACTTACTTAGGGCTTCACAGTCGGATTTATAACGCTTCAGAGCTTCCATCAATATTGGCTCTCCTGTTGATGGACGTGCATTTACATCAACGCCTGTTTTAATAACATCTACAATCTCATCGAATGTTCCTATCCCTAATAGTTCCTTGAAATTCACATACGACATTCTGTTCAGTGGATTTGGAGTTTCCGTTAGTTCTTCAAGCCTCTTCAAAACTTCTGTTTCTCTCAGCTTTTCATTCTGACGGGCGTAATTCAGAGCATACATTCCTTTACACGTCTTGTTCGGATCTGCTCCTAAATCAAGTAATAGATTTACAAGCCTCGGCACATCTGGTACATGATAAATTCGGTTTTCTTTACACGCTTCCATTAACACTGTCCAATCGTCTTCCCGACTGCTATTCACATCTGCTCCGCGTTTCACAAGCCGTTCAATTACTTCTATCGAACCTCCATGGATTACTGCACTAAACAATAATTCTCCATCATTTTGATTTATGTCTGCTCCAGCTTTCAGAAGCATGTCTAAAATTTCAGGTTTCCATCCACCGCAAGCTGACAGCGCATTTCCCCCTCCGTACTCCTGGTAATCATTTCCGTATGCTCCTGATTTATTTATATCTGCACCCGCGTCCAGAAGTACTTTAACTATATCTGTTCGGTCAGTCCAGTAACACGCTCTTACTAACGGGGTCGTCTCAAATTCATTTTGCGCATTTACTTGCGCTCCGTACTCAATTAACAGCTTAATTATCTCCAGGTCAACTTCACTATCTCCGGCTGACGATAAAAGGGCTGTCCAGTCCTCAAAACTTCTTGCATTCGGATCTGCGCCAGATTGTAATAATAATCTCACTACTTCTGTGTTATTGTAACTACAAGCAAGCATTAGACCTGTCCGCCCTCGTTCATCTCGACAATTTACATCCAGTCCTGACGACAAAGCCTCTTTTACTTCTGAGACACTGCCCTCGGCACACTTTTCTACAAATTCTTCATCTGATATTCTCATTACATCACCTATTTGAAATATTTTACTCGGTTCTGTGCCGGATAATCTTTACTCGCTGGCTCGATTATTACATACGCTTTTACTTTTCGGTCTATTAGCATATTCATATCAAATTCTTCTGTCATTTCTTCTACAGTTATATTTGCAGACTTTAACATCGTGGCAAATAACTTCTGGCTTATTCGTTCTGATTTTGGATTTGAAGGATTATCAAGGCTAAATACCGATTTGATTTCGTATCCCTCATATTCTGTTCCAACTACACTAAAATTCACTATTGCTCGCTGGCTCTTGCCGTCCGATGATACTCCGTATTCGGCACTCTCGACTTTTAGCGTGTAAAATCCCTCTTCCAGCAGTCCGGCTGTCATTTGCTCTTTCAATATTTTTGTCATCATTTTTCCTAACTTCATATTCCTATATTAAATCGTCTCCTTCGCTTTTAATAATTCAACATAGATTTTGTGTTCTCTGGGGTTCGCTTCATACTTCAGATACTTGTACTTCTCTAGTAATTTAATCATCTTCAATGCTGACGCTCGTGATATTCCTACTAAATCAAGCACTTTCTGAAATATCAGCTCCCCCTTAGTCTCTCCGTCTAACGCTGTACTAAATCCATTTAATAATTTCTGATGCTCTGCTGGAACTAAACCGACCGCATAAATTTTTTCATTCCTTGAACCTCTAGGCGTTCCTTTCGGTTTTGGTTTGAACTCTGATTTCTCGGGCACTGTTTATCTCTCCTTATTTTTTGAAAATTATTTCTTTGATACTACTCATTTATTTGTTCGGCCATGTTCTGATTTTTCCATATATATAACTAAAGTGATAAGTCGGGCTGATTGCGCTAAAGCCGCTTATCGAAAGGAGTTGATTTTTGTGGACTGGCGAAATGTCCTTTACAGGTGGCAGTCGTACTCGGAAATTCTTTATCCTCTACGTGATGAAGTCTCAGACATCTTCAAGACTAAATACGTCTGGGATAACTACTGGAATTGCGAGGAACGGAACTATGAGGCTGATGAAGATACCGTATTCCTCCTGAAGCTCTCGGAAATGCTCAACGACATCTGCGACTTCGTTAAATCTCACATCGGCGTACTGGAACACAGAGTAAGCATCGAAGAGGAGAAGCGAGCGAATCAGGAGCAAGCTTTCGAGGCTTGGAAACGCGGCCTATGCCCTGTAGCGATGAAATCTGTACCTCGCTATGTTCGTCTTGACAGCTTCGACTACTGGGAAACTTATGACGAAGTTGCTCAGTTTCTCGCAGATAAACGGATGAGTTACGCCGCAACCAAGAGAGCGATTGAAGTGTGGCTGTTATCGCACGAGAAGCTCAAAATCAGTGCTTAACTCTTAACCTGTCCTTAATTGGACTTGTATTTATGAAAGGAGACTACTACATGAACTATGACGCTATGAAACTAAGGAAAGTTCGCTTATTCCTCAATCTGTCCCAGCGCGAAATCAGTGAACGTATCGGGGTCAGCAGAAGCTCGATTTACCGTTATGAGAATGAACTTACTCCTGTTTCCCTCAAAGTCAGAACTTGGGTCAACAAGCTCTACAGGAAGCATCATCTGGCAAATATCCTCATCAAATCCTCTAAGGACTGCTTCACTTGCACTTTCAGACCCTTTCAGTGCTATTCAATCGCTGACGACGACAAGATACTTCACAGGCTTTCACTCAATCCCTGTATCAGGGATTTCTCCTGCAACTTTGTCTTCCAGTACTTAGGCTCTCACGGCATTCATCACTGCTTCAGGGAAATTCACGGCAACTGGAACAGAACCTATACCAACAGCCAGCTCGTTGACAAACGTATTCAGGAACTGCCTTATTACTCCTCCATGACTGGCTGATCATAAAGGACGTGATATTTCACAAAATTTTTGCGCTCGGAGTTCTCAATTTTTACTTTTACTATGCAAAGGAGTTTTCTATGACCAAATTCGATTTATGCGTCAAGGCCGGCTCTTACACTGACCGCAACGGCAATGAGAAAGTCAGCTGGGAAAATGTCGGCGTTATGATGGACAATGGCAACGGCCCTTATATCCTCATTAAGCCCTGGATTAACTTCGCTGGCTTTCCTCGTGAGGATGGCAGAAATCATCTTATCGTCTCGCTCTTTGAACACAAGGATAACGAGCAGAGGAACAACAGACAGAAAGATGATGATTTTCAGAATGACAACTACAACGAAGCCAACATTCCCTTCTAAGTCATGAGCAACGACTTCCTCATCTCAGTTTATCTCAGCGGCATTGATAGTGCTATGAGTACATGTTCTTCTGCTATCGAGCAGATTAACAATGACCTCGCTACGCCTGACTTATCACACGAACTCATACTTTACATTGATAAGCGTATTGAGTGCGTCAGAAAACTGCTTGATAAGGTTGAAGTGGGCTTTGAACACATCAGACAGTTGCAGGAAAATCATATCGCCGCTTAATTCATTTCCTCTCTGCTTCTCAGAGTTAAAGCTGGTCGGGAGCAAAGCACAAGGTTCGTAGCTCCCACTCTTGAAAGGAGGTGCACTTTGCATCGTCGTTATTCGCGCTCCAGGGAGTTCTGCGTCTATTCTGGCAATATCCTCATCAGAAAATTCTACTCCAGAAGAAAAGCTTTCAGATTTGCCGCAGAATTAAACTCGTCCTGTTCGGATATTTCCATCGAAGAATGGAGCTTTCGGTTCTACTCGCCCGGTTCTTTCCGAAATGGACTTTATAAGGACAAGACCATTCATTTGCAATCATTACAGGAGGCAGCATGAAAAAATATTACCGCAAGCCAAAAAGCTATCTGCTACTGCGCAACGAGCTATTCTCCCGGCTCCGCTCCCGCTATCTCGAACGTTTAGCTCGCCAGAGAGATTACTTCATTTTCCTCGATAACTTCTTGAATTACAGGGACGTTGATTAAGTCCGTCCTGCTCGTGAAAGAAGGTGATATTTGAAATTTTGCGCTCGTTACTTGACTGTGTTATCGGCAGTCTCTGAACTTCGCCGGGTGTTTCCTGCACTCGGCTTTCATATTATACAGGAGGTTCCTATATGGACAACTACAAAATCTTACGTGCCTCTCGGATCGGACACCCCTGCAACCGTAACTTATTCTACTTCGTCAACGGTTCAGAAGAAAACACAACCGAGAAATCTTCGCGCATCTTCGACATCGGAAAAGCTCTTGAGCCTGTCATCATCAGCTGGTTACGTTCTGACGGCTGGCACGTCAAGAGAAATCCCATCGACGGCACTAACAATAGTTTATCTCTCGGCGTCGAAGTTAACGGCGGGGTTATCTCAGCTCACCCTGACTGCGTTATCTCTCATCACGAGCTTGACGGTAACATCCTCGTTGACATCAAGACCATGAATGACCGTGCTTTCAGAACCCTCAAAAGAGATGGCACCAAGAAATCTCATCCTCAGTACTTCGCTCAGGTTCACCTCTACGCTGAAGCCCTCAGACGTATTCAGGTCTCCGTCAGCAAACTCGGTATAGTAGCAATGAACAAGAACACTTCGGAACTCTTCATCGACACTTTCGACTTCGAGCAAGATACTCTTGACACTCTGCTAACTCGTGCTGAAAAGATTTTCTCATTCTCCGACGCTCCTGAACAGGGTGAACACTTCGAGAACTGGTGCTGTCAGTACTGCGGGTACGCTCATCTGTGCGAACTGGCAAAGAAAGATACCGCAGTAGGCTCTGAAGATGTTCCAACCACAGATAAACAGGAAGTCATTGATGCCGTTGAGCTCCTTAGTGAAAGTAGAGATATGGAGAAGGCAGCTAAAGAACTCTCTGATGAAGCTAAAGTTGTCATTGACCGCGAAATCAGACAGCAGGGCATTAAATCTGTCCGCGTTGGTAATCTCGTCCTCGTACTCAATGAGATTAAGAGTTCAAGACTTGACACAACTGCTCTCAAGAAAGCTCATCCTGAAATCGTGCAAGAGTTTATGAAGCAGTCTTCGTCTGTTCGTTACGACTTAAAGGAGGTCGCTTAATTATGTCCGTTTTCAGAAAAGCTGAACGCAGGAAAGCTAAACTCAGATTAGCTATCACTGGCCCTGCAGGTTCTGGTAAAACTTACGGAGCTTTATTAGTGGCTCAAGGTCTGGGTGGTCGTATCGCAATGATTGACACAGAAAACGGCTCTGGTGATTTGTATTCGGCCATCTGTGATTATGACATTCTTACTATCAGCGCGCCTTTCGACATCAGAAAATACATCAAGGCCATTCATGACGCAGAGAACGAAGGCTACAATGTCCTCATTATCGACAGTTTGTCCCACTGCTGGATTGGCGAAGGAGGACTGTTGGACATGAAAGAAAATGTCGTTGCCAGCGGAAAGTTCAACAGCTACAGTGCTTGGTCTAAAGTTACTCCGTTCCAGAACAAGCTCATCGACACGATGCTTTCATCGTCCTGTCATATCATCGCCACTATGCGGAGCAGAACTGATTACATTCAGGTTGTCAATGAACGCGGTAAATCAGAAATCCGCAAAGTTGGACTAGCTCCAGTTCAGAGGGACGGCATGGATTACGAGTTCGGCGTTGTATTTGATTTGAACACAGAACATTCTGTTACTGTCAGCAAGGATAGAACTTCTCTCTTCGACGGTCAGAGCTTTACTCTTTCTACTGATACTGGGGCTAAACTACTTGAGTGGCTCAATTCGGGTGCCGATGTTCCTGTTCCCGCTCCTGACCTGACTACTGAGAAACGAAGGCTCTATGACGCTTACCTCAAGCTCTTTGCTGATGATCCACAGAACGCTCAGGCTCTCGCTCAGGAAGCTATGATGAATGTTGTTAAGGGCAAAAGCTCTAAAGATTGGACTGTTGAGGACTTGAAGAATCTCGAAGCTGATATTCACAACAGGACTAACAACGACTTATCGCAAGCTGTCAATTTCTAAGTCTTTCATCTGGAGAGGTCTGCTCTTACTTCTGCCTCTCCTCGTTTTCTCTCAGGAGGTCTCATGAAGAATTTTCACAATAACAAGTTCGCTATCATCTGGAGCAATGGAAACGTCTGTTCGGGCAATCCAGAAATCATCGCCAAACACTTTCTCAAAGCTAAGAACTTACGGCTCGGCATCATTCGCGTTAACGGTCAACTCTTCTATTCCACAAAGAGTAACAATTCTGGCTCGTGGCAGACTCACGGCTCCATCTTCGACACTGGCAACAGAGAGAATAACAGAAAAGCTGCTCTCGCTCACTACTTCTTTCACTTCATTATCAACAATCAGTGCGGCTTTCATATCATTGCTCTCTAACTCTTTACTCTCTGCCGGGTAGACGACGATTCCTATCCGGCTTATTCATTCTATGGAGGTTATATCTCATGTCAAAAGCAAAAAATCCTGCGTCTAACAACAGTTCTGAAGAAACAACAAGTGCTGAAACTTCTGAAGCAAAAGCATCTGCAACAAAACACAGCTTCTCATGCCCTGAGGATTATTCTCCAACCAGCCAGATTGCTCGCGCTTATTCCAACGGCATCTTCCCGGTCGCTCACAAAATCCTCTTCAACTCTATCTGCAAAGCTCTTGATGGCAAGTCTGAGGGCAACATTGATTTTCAGTCTGTTCTTGATGACGCTCATATGCACCGCTCGTCTGCTCTCAATATCTTTAAGCACATGTCTGCTTGGGGCGTGCTCGAAGTCTCTTTCAACTCCTCGCAGGTCATCGGGCAGAAAAGAAAGTCGTGGGCTTTCGTCAAAATTCTTCGTAATCCTGAAGCTCAAGAATTGCCCAAAAGCGCATGAGGTCATTTCACTGCTCGGTTACACTTTTCAATTCGTTCAACATCTTCTTCCGGATTGTAATCATTACGGGCAGGTTATAAAACTGTTCCCTCAGCGAAGACGAAAAGGACGCAAACTTCACAAGTTCGGCAAGGGAGCTTTCTGTTCATTCCATATTGATGCTGATAATTCCGCTGGCGTTTATCTCTGGGTCCTTCATAACGAAATTCTATACGTTGGCAGAACTAAACATCTCGCTCAACGTTTCAATTACGGCTACGGCAGAATTTCAGCCGCTAATTGTTATGAACACGGCACTATTACCAACTGCAGGATGAATAAGGCACTTCTTCAACTTTTCGAGCAGGGCAAAATTGTAAGCCTCTATTTCTACAAGACACGAAAATATAAAGTCGTCGAGCGCAATATCCTTCACTCCATTTGCACTCCTTATAACATTAAGGACAACTAATTTCTCGGCAGGGACTTTTCTCTGCCTATTATTTTTTCTCAAACACAGTGCTTTCTCTTCGGTCTTGCGTCATAATTATTTATAATTTTATTTATTCTACTTTGAAAGGAGCTTCGTTAATTTTATGCACGACAACGCTATCACTCTGGAAGGTCTTAAAAAACTTTCCGAGACTGAAAAATTATTCAATCCTCTCATCAGGAGTGCTGTTGATCGTCTTACTCTACTTTCCGATAAATGGCATTCTTTAATTTCAAATGCCCAAAATTCTGAAAACGTATCCGAAGATGAAATAGATAAAATCATCGATACTCTTAAAGAATTTCTTAACGCACAACAAAGTGCTGATAAAATCATCAATGAATACCGCAATGCTCAAGTTTCCGTTACTGAAAGCGTCAAGTCCGATATTATACAGGCAGTCTCACTTAATCCTGACGACATTGCAAGCAGAATTAAAGATGAAGCTCTCGATGCTAAAAGTTCATCAGATATTTCACAGTTCCCCTCTGATGACCTCAACAGCGATATTAGCTCCATCATTCATATCTTGCTCTCCGCTTCTCTTCCGGCTAATGACACATACCCTGAAGAAGCTCAGAATAATCTCAACGATATTAACAATCTGATTGAACAGAAGAAAAAAGAGATTATGCAGTGGCTTCTGTCTCTGGGGGAAAAGGGAAGACAAATTATAAATGCTACCACTACAAGAGCAAGCTCTTATACTTTCGGCACTACTAAAGTTGAAGGTCTCGCTTTTGACCCGGAGAGAAACCCTGCTATCTACAGTGCTCTCGTACCTGTCAGAATTGATGTCAGCAGAAGAAAATCACAAAGGAAGAAGATTGAAACTCTCTTCTACATTGATTTTAAGGAACTTAAACAAAGAGGGGTTTCCATTGATTATGAATATCTTCTTACTCCTTATGACAGAGAAATTCACAATGCTGTTGCTACTCTCGCCAGTGCTGGTAATGAATACATCAATCCTAGCATGATTTTTCAACTGCTTTCTGGCAACACTGGGACTACAAATGACATGAGCCCGGAAACCAGAAAAAGCATTCTCAGAAGCATTGATATAATGATGGCTACTCTCGTTACTATTGATGCCTCTGCTGAAATCAGCTC
>JAFSLR010000224.1 GCA_017448375.1 Synergistaceae bacterium
GTAATCTGAGTAGTCTCCTGAGCGATAAAACACTCCGACCGAGAAGGCCAGACTCCAACCCCAAAGCAAGCTAAAAGTACGAGAGTAAAAATTCTGCGTTTCATGTAATCACCTCCCTACTATTTGAATCCCGGAGTAAAAGATTTGCCTGAACGTTGAGCCTGAGAAGCGTTCTTGCCCATCTTGACGATATTCTTTTGAGCGAGCTGTTTACGCTGTTTTTCGGCCTGTTGGCGAGTGATGTAGTTTTCCATGAAGCCGCTTAACTCCTGATTGTTCCTGTCGAGGAGGAAGGAAGCGTGATTGACGATAGCCCCGATAATCTGAATGGCCTTAGTCTGCCCTGAATCGGAATCAGCCTCGTTGAGTGTGTTAATCATGCTGTTTCTGATTTCCTGCTCGTTGTTGAAGTTCTTAGCGTTCATGTTGAGGACTTTCATGTATCCTTCCTCGACCTTGCGCCAGTCATCGGCAAGACGTTTCCCCTCAGTAATGGCGGAAGTGATATTCTCGTAGTCATCAGGGAAATGTTCCTTAAAGGCATTGCCGAAGTCAGAGACCCCAGCGGCGAGGCTTTGAGCGTTCTGTAGGACGGATTGAGCCTCATTAAAGACCTGCATAATCTGACTGTTGCCCAACTATAAGAGGCAAAATTGATTAGAAAATTGAGTTTTCTATGATAAAACAAAAAAATAAATTTTAATAAGGAGAAATATATTCTATGAAAAAAATGATGTGTGCAGTACTGCTATTCTTGCAGATACTTTTTTCCCCTGCGAATGTTTATGCTGAAAAATTATCTTCAGTGTTGGGGAAAGTATGTATCATTAGGTCAGCTATGAATAATAATTATGTGGTCGATGTTTATTATAGAGGAACTGATAACGGAACAAATGTGCAACTATATTCGTATAATGGGACACCTGCTCAAACCTTTGTAATATCAAGGTCAGAAAAAGTAAGTGGATATTACAAGATTGTCAATACGCACTCTAATAAGGCCATTGACGTTAGCGGCGGGATAGCAGGAAATGAAATAAATGTTCATATATGGGATCAAAATGAGACAGATGCTCAATTATTTAAGTTTGAAGATGCGGGTAATGGGTATTACTACATAAAAAATAAATTAGGTTACTACTTAGACGTGTATGGAGCTAAGTGTGAGGATTGGACAAACATTCAGACGTTCAGGAAAAACAATGGTAACAATCAGAAGTGGCTATTAACATCTGTTGGGGGGACAAGTGAAACACAAACGAATGGTAATACTAAGCAGCAGTATCTTCAGAAATATCAGACAGCAAAAAGCAACATGGCACAAGTTCAAAATAGATACATGCAAGCCATGCAGTCAAGAATAAAGACTACACAAACAGTCAATCCTGATGATTCTGAAGCACTTGAAAGACTTACCCAAGAAATACGGAAAGTTAATTCAGGAGTTGGCGAAGAATATTGCAAAGCCTTCGCTCTTGCCATTTTAGAGGAAGTTGAAGAATTCAAAAAGAATAATAGCCCAAAAACATACGACATTTTTAATCAAAGAGGACTTAATGAATTTTTTAGCGACTTCATTAAGCCGATCAATAAGGATGTATCTGTTGATGGGAAAAAATTCTATTGTAAGGGGAAAATCTATTTCGGAGCGTATAGTGATATTACTGTACGTAAGCAGAACACTGGGAAGACGATCACTCTAAGTTGGGTAAAAAAGGATAACGAAGTAAAAAAAATATGCGCTGATTATTTTGAACGCCTAAAAGCGATAAATAACGATGCATGGGGGAACTTTAGGAATGCTTTGAGAGATGATTTGAGAGACTTGCTCGGTAAAGGAAGCTTGCTTAATGAAGCAGTCATACTCGCTTTGTGTAATAGCGAAGTTTCTCAAACAGCCATGAAAGATATTTTGGCAACTTTCAAGAAATTCACGAAAATAGAACTTGGCAATGAAAGCTTCAGAGACTACATGAACAATGGCTATAAGATTACACAACTCTGGAATACTTTCAAAAGAGATTTGAAATCCACCGTTGAAAATGGTGTTAATGACGGCAACGATTTCATTGAGTCTGCTGAGAAAATAAAGATAGCTCAAGAAAAGCTTCAAGCATTTAAAGAGGCGTTGGATAGAAATTACTCGAGTTCGAGCATAGAAAAAGCTTGGGGAGACTTTAAGTCTGCATATGAAGTTGTGGGCGGTTCAGGCATTTTTGGAAATTGGTGGTTAGGCGTATATAAGAATGATTTAATTCCCATACCACGACTTGAAGACTAATGTCAAAATGTGTGATTTTTTTCCCATGTCCTGATTAACTCTCGTGGTCTGAAGTCTCAAAATTTGAGAGAAGAGACTGCGCATTTTTTGCACCCACTGTCTGCGTTTAGTCTCAATCTGTCCCATAGCCTCGCGCATGTCGGTTAAGATGAAACGTTTAGACCACCTGAGAGAGATGGGCAAAGTCTGCAAGTCCGAGAGGATAGAGGAGAAAGTGCCAGCCGGATAATTAACAAGGGAGACGCATTGGACATACTCGTTGTTGTATTCAAGGCTTTTACCGTTAATGCAGTCTTTAGCGAGAGTGCAGTCAAGGTAATACGGAAACGCGGGAAGTCTTATAGAATGCCAGTTGCCATTGACGCAAGCATTGACAGCCTCCAGAAGTTCGGAAGTCCCCGAATACGGGTCAGGTACGTTATCAGGCTGAAAAGTCATGCGCCGAACCTTCATAATGAGACTAAGTGAATCCTTTAGACTGCGTATAACTTCCACGAAGCGTTCAAGCTGTTTCTCAACAACAGAATCCTCATTCTCACTGTCCGCGCCGAAGAGAAAAGTTTTGATGCGCTGTAGGAGGGGAGTTTTCTCGAAAGCCGGAGGGACATATGTAACGAAGACGGCCTGAATAGACTCGAAATGTCCTTGTTCTTGCTTGAACTGAGCGAACCGCTCCATGTCGATGAGTTTTGTAGTAGTCTCCTTGGAATTGCCATCCGGGTAGTTATGAGCCTTGCGCCTGAAGAACTCGAAGTGAATGCAGTACCTGACATTACCGCGCAGATAGAAGAAATCACGGAGGGTATCCGTGAGCTGACGCAGGAGCGTAAGGAACGCTGTAGCATCAAGCAAATGGAAGCCAGCAAAAAGACATTAGAGGCCCGACTAGAGAGATTACAGGCTTCGCACAAGAAAGATGACGTGATAACGTTCGAGGAACTAGGAGTAGACCGTCTTTTTGTGGACGAGGCGCACAACTACAAGAATCTGTACCTTTACACGAAGATGCAGAACGTAGCAGGAATATCGCAAACGGAAGCACAGAAATCCTCCGATATGTTCATGAAGTGCCGTTATATGGGCGAGCTGACAGGCGGCAGAGGAATAATCTTTGCGACAGGAACGCCAGTAAGTAACTCAATGACGGAACTGTACACAATGCAGAGGTATCTCCAGTTCGGAAGGTTGCAGTCAATGGGATTGCAGAATTTCGACGCATGGGCTTCAACGTTCGGAGAGACGACTACGGCACTGGAATTAGCCCCCGAAGGAACAGGCTTCCGAGCGAAGACGAGATTTTCAAAATTCTTCAATCTGCCAGAGCTGATGAAGACGTTTAAGGACGTAGCAGACATTAAGACAGCGGACATGCTGAATCTGCCGCGACCGAAAGCGAATTTTCATGTGGTGTCAGTGAAGCCGACAGAGGAACAAAGGCAGTTAGTGGCAGGACTATCCGAACGAGCGAGCCGAGTGCATAATCGACAGGTAGAGCCTACGGAAGATAACATGCTGAAAATCACGTCAGACGGTCGGAAAATCGGACTAGACCAAAGACTGATAAACCCATTATTGCCCGACGATCCGGGAAGTAAAGTGAATACATGCGTAAGGAATGTATTGCAGATATGGCAGGATACCCAGCAGGACAGGCTGACACAGTTAATATTCTGCGATTTCTCAACGCCGGGCAAGGATAAGGGCTTTAACGTTTATGACGACATCAAGCAAAAACTGATAGCGAGCGGAGTGCCAGAAGACGAAATAGCGTTTATCCACGATGCGGACACAGAAAAGAAGAAAGATGAATTATTCGCCAAAGTGCGAAGCGGCGAGATTCGCGTTCTCATGGGTTCAACGCAGAAGATGGGAGCAGGAACGAACGTACAGGATAGATTAATAGCCCTGCACGATTTAGATTGCCCGTGGCGGCCTGCTGACCTTGAACAGCGTGCGGGAAGAATAATCCGGCAAGGCAACCAGAATCCCGAAGTGAATATCTACCGATACGTAACAGAAAGCACGTTTGACGCATACCTTTATCAGACGGTAGAGAACAAGCAAAAATTCATAAGCCAGATAATGACGAGCCGGACGCCATTGCGGAGCTGTGAAGATGTAGATGAATCCGTCCTGAGCTATTCAGAGGTGAAAGCCCTTTGCATAGGCGAC
>JAFSLR010000225.1 GCA_017448375.1 Synergistaceae bacterium
ACAAAGTCTTCAACCCTGACGAAAGCGAAAAGGCCGAAATCTGCGAGGGCTGCAAGACTGCGGGTATCGGCTGTATTGACTGCAAGAAGAAACTCAACGCTCACATTCAGGAGATGATGACTCCAGTACGTGAACGCCGAGCGAAATATGAGGGGAAGAAGTCATTGCTTGATGAGATTCTTTCTGACGGTGCAGAACGTGCCGGAAAGGTTGCGCGTGAGACAATGAGCGAGATTTATCCGGCTATGGGGCTGATGATGAACCCTAAGAGAAAAGCTAGTGATTAGTGTTTAGCGGGCAGTGTTCAGTGAGAGCGATTAAGGGGGGAAGGAGTAATGATTGATTTGTCGGTTGAGGTTGACGGGTATTCAGGGCCGTTTGACCTTTTGTGTTCGCTTGTTGAGAGCGGGAAGTTCAAAGTATCAGGCATAAAAATATCTCAGCTCATAAGGATTTACGGGTTATATCTCGTCAAGGCAAATCAGACTCCGGCGGATACTCTTGCGGATTTCTTTGCGATGACAGCGGGATTATTGCTTGAGAAAACGCGCTCACTCCTCCCGAATAATGATGATGTTCCTGACTCTGAGATTGTCCCTGATGAAATGGAGTTCGTGAAATCCCTTGAGCGTTACAGGCCGTACAGGAAGGTATATTTGTGGCTTGCGGATAAATTCATGTCCCAGTCTCAGACTTACAGGCGCGGACTTCCAGAGACACCCCCGAATACTGAGCGTGAGATTCTCATTGATGGTTCGGGAGCGTACATCATCGCTAAAACGTGGAAGGACATTAACACCCGTTACACTGAGGCCATGACGCAGCGCAGGATTCTCACAGAGGCCGAATCGAGAGCGGATTGGGACGGATTTTCGGGTGATGACCAGAAACAGATTGAGGCGAGAGTCGCGGAGATTGAGTCGGTTCTGAGGGTATCGGAGTCGTTGTGCTTGCGTGAAATCGCAGGGGGAAATCTTGTTGTTACGTTATTGGCTGTGCTTGAGCTTTGCAGAATGGGACGGGCTGAAATTGAACAGGACGGATTATTTTCAGATGTCAGAATTATCGCGAAAAGTTGAGGCGTTATTGTTCGTTTCGTCATCGCCTGTAACAGAAAGCGACTTACGCGAAGCATTAGGGGCGAACGGACGCGGAATAAGGCTTGCGCTTGAAGAGTTAGGGAGAATATTTGAGGGGGAGAATCACGGAGTAAGATTGCGGAGTCTTGCTGGAGGTTGGATAATTGAGACGAAGCCGGAACTCTCAGAGATAATAGAGAGATTCAGCGACAACGCGGGGGCTAAACGTGTACGCCTAAGCAGGGCAGCAATCGAGACAGCAGCAGTAATCGCGAAACGTCAGCCCGTAACCCGCAGTGAGATTGACGAGATTCGCGGGGTGAACTCATCAAGCCCCCTAGCGAAGTTACTCGAATTGGGACTCGTGAAAACAGCCGGGCGGAAAAAAGAAGGCCGTCCATCATTGCTTTATGTTACGACGGTGAAATTTCTTGAGATTTTCGGAATTGACAGTATAAATGACATTCCATCACTTGACGAAATTGACATTGGAGACGAAATAAGAGAGGAGGAAATTACATCATGAGATTGAACAAATACATATCATCATGCGGAATAGCTGCAAGAAGGAAGGCTGAAACTCTCATATTGAGCGGACGAATCAAAGTCAACGGGAAAATAGTATTAGCCCCGTTCTTTGAGGTTGACGCACAGAAGGACACTGTAACATTTGACGACAGACAGCTCGAACTTGAAGAGCGCGTTTATTTCGTCATGAACAAGCCGGCCGGATATGTCTGCGCCGTAACGGACAAATACGACCCTGTTGTACTGAGCCTGATTAAGGGGTATGAGGGAAAATTATTCCCCGTAGGAAGGCTTGACCGCGACACTGAAGGGCTTTTAATCCTGACTAATGACGGGAGTTTTGCGTTTAACGTCCTTCACCCGTCAAAGAGAATCCCTAAAGAGTATGAAGCACTCCTGAACATACCGATTAACGCGAGGCAGGTTGAGAATTGGCGAAAGGGTGTCGATACTCCTGACGGGAGATTCGTTACGCCGTTAAGCCTTGAGGTTATGGACAAAGAGCCGGCAAACAGATGGGTGAGAATTTCAATAGTCAGCGGGCACAAGCATGAGGTTAAACTTATGGCGAACGGTGCAGGTTTCAGCGTTGAGAAATTAATACGCAGGAAAATCGGAAAGATGACGCTTGAGAATCTTTCTGTCGGTGAATATGTGAGTTTGTCATTTTCTGAACTCTACACTAAAATATTTGATGGCGGTACAGTTTAATTTTCCACAAAAAAGGGGGTTAAGTCCGTGAGTGAAATTGACGAGAAATCAAGAGAATTAATCAAAACGCGAATATTAAGCAACATGCAGAACATAAAATCCTTCCCTCAGTTTGTGCTTGAGACAATGAGAAAACTTAATGACCCCGAAAGCAATGCGGCGGACGTTGCTCAGAGTCTTTCACGCGATGAGGGACTCGTTCTCCGCATACTCAAGCTCGCAAATTCCGTAGCCTACGGAGTCAGCCGTAACATCTCGAATATCTCTGAGGCAATAACATTATTGGGCTATAAGTCCGTCAGCAACATCATACTTGCGGCAACGGTATATTCAGCAATGGACAAAGGATTGACGGGTTACGCCCTCGATCGCGGGGAACTCTGGCGGCATTCCCTCATGGTTGCGTACACTTCAAGGCATCTCGCAGGACTCACAGGGAAGGTCAGCACTGAGGACGCTTACGTCGGGGGACTCCTTCACGACATCGGCAAAGTTATTCTCAACGACTATGTGAGATTCGGTTACGGGATAATTGTCAAAATGGTTGAGGAGAAACACATTCCCTTCACCGAAGCTGAATGGAAAGTATTGGGATTCGATCACGCCGCAATAGGTGAGCTTCTTGTCGAGAAATGGTCAATGCCTGACTCCTACAAAGTTCCGATTGCCTATCATCACAAGCCTAACGATTTGCCCGAAGACAAGAAACAGTATCAGCCTCTTCTTGACGTTGTTACGGTCGCTAACACTATATGCTTAATGCTGGGAATCGGTCTCGGTGCTGACGGCTTGCAGGCGTATATGTTCCCTGAGCCTATCGAGAGACTCGGAATAACTAACTTCGACAGCCTACTCTCTGAGATGATAGACTTCGCCGGGAGCGTTTCCAGCGATATGGGCGACATGGCCGGACTATAATATGTCATACGTTATCACTATTGACGGCCCTGCGGGTGCGGGCAAAAGTACCGTAGCAAAAGATGTCGCAAAAGCTCTCGGAATAAAATATCTCGATACGGGAGCGATTTACCGTGCTATTTCGCTGATACTTCATGAGTCGGAAATAAAGCCCGTTGATGATGAGATTATGCGCGAGGCTCTGTCCGACATTGACATTCAGCTTCAGGGTAAAGCGGTTTTGGTGAACGGATTTGATGTTGCGGGCGAAATTAGGACTCCTGCTGTTGATGAATTATCGTCAAAATATTCGGCGATTCCTTCAGTCCGCAAAGCTCTCTTGTCCCTTCAGAAAGAACAGGAGAATCACGGCTCTATAGTCGCTGAAGGACGCGATGTAGGGAGCGTAGTTTTCCCGAATGCAAAGGTAAAATTCTTCCTCACAGCAAGCCCAGAAGCAAGAGCTAAACGCCGTTATGACGAGAGAGTCGCAAAAGGACAATCCGCAGATTATGACGAGATATTACGGTCAATCATTGAGCGCGACAAAAACGATTCAACCCGCGAAATTTCACCATTAACAATCCCAGAAGGCGCAATATATCTCGACACTTCAGACATGACCGAACAAGAAGCAGTTCAAAAAATACTCGACAAAGTGAAAGAAGCAATCCCCGATGAAACAAAGTAAGATATTCTATTTTATCGTCAGCAAATTCTTCAAAATTCTATTGATGATATATAACCGCTGTTCAGCAAAATGGCTTGAGAAACTCCCCGACAACGAGAAATTCATCGTAGCCTGCAACCACGCAAGCAATTTAGACCCGCTTATAGTAGGCTGCTTTTTCCCGCGAAGACTCCGTTACCTCGCAAAGGAAGAACTCTTCAAAGGCTGGTTTCTCGGTACATGCATAACCGCTCTGGGTGCAATGCCCGTATCACGTGAGAGCAATTCATCAGCGGCGGCGGCTCTCAAAAGTTTCATGAAGCTCTATCAGGAAGGGAATGACGTACTCATATTCCCCGAAGGAGGAAGGACTCTTGACGGGAAATTACAGCCCCTAGAAGCCGGAGTCGCGTTAATCGCTGCCCATGAACATGCGCCGATTCTGCCCGTATTCATTCACGGATCGTTCAAGGCAATGCCCCCGGGATCTGCTTTCGTCAAGCCCACAAAACTCCGCGTAACTTTCGGGAAGCCTCTGCGTTTCAGCGATGAAGTTTACGACAGCAAAGCCGGACGCAAAGTCATAATGGACAGCCTTAACAGCGCGTTCAAAGAAATGGAAGCAGGAGAATAGCAAAATGTTTATCAGCATGACGGGTTACGGGAGCAAGTCATATTCATTCACTTGGGGGACTGTGAAGTTTGAGGTGAACTCCGTAAACCATAAGTATCAGGATTTCACGGTGAGGCTTCCGCGCGAATTGATGTCGCTTGAGAACAGAGTGCTTAACATTCTGAGGACTAACATCGCTCGCGGAAAAGTCAAACTTTCAGCCGAAATTACATGGAATCCCGGCGCAAAAGTCCCGGTTATCGACAATGACAGCGTAAGAGTCTTAATCGGTCAGGTAAGGACTCTCGCCAAACGTAACGGCCTCGAAGCCCCCGATGACATAACGAGCTTTCTGATGCTGCCGGGAGTCCTTGACGCTAACGACAACGCCGCAGAAGAGGCAGCACTTGAGAACCCGGAGATTTGGGACAAAATTACGCTCGAAGCGATTGACGCACTGAACGAGACGAAGAGAATTGAGGGCGGAAAGTTACGCGAAAAAGTTGCCGCTGACCTCTCAATACTCGAAGGCATTGTAGAGACTCTCAAGGAACGCTGGAAAATTGCGCGTGATGACGCTATAGAAGGTCTGAGGATTAGAATCGAAAACGTTATGGAGCATTACGACCTTGAATTTGACGAGGCAAGAATAGCTCAGGAAGTTGCGCTGCTTTCTGACAGATGGGACGTTTCAGAGGAAGTTGCACGGCTTGAGGCTCATACGGGGAGATTCCGTCAGATAATGGACGAGGATTCATGCGGTAAAAAATTAGACTTCCTCATTCAGGAAATGAACAGGGAAATTAACACAATGGGAAGCAAGGTTAATGACTCTGAGTTCCGATGGGGAATAGTTGAGGCGAAATCATGTATCGAAAGAATGAGGGAGCAGATTCAGAACATAGAATGAAGACAGGAAAATTATTTGTGCTTTCAGGGCCCAGCGGAGTCGGAAAGGGTACTCTGAGGGAACACGCGCTCAACAACGCGCCTAATCTCAAGTACTCCATTTCATGCACAACACGTAAGCCCCGTGAAGGCGAGACTGACGGAGTCGAATACAGATTCATATCACACACAAAGTTTCAGGAATATATATCTCAGGGATTGTTCCTCGAATACGCTCACGTTCACGAGGATTATTACGGGACGTTGAAGAGCGATGTTATGAGTGAGCTTGAAGCCGGCCATGATGTTCTGCTTGAGATTGATGTTCAGGGAGCGTTGAAGGTTAAGGAGATTATGCCCGAAGCTGTGCTGATATTCGTTGCGCCCCCAAGCGTTGAGGTTCTGACTCAGAGGCTCACGGGTCGGGGGACAGAATCATCTTCAAGCCTCGAAGTAAGACTCTCAAACGCCCTGAAAGAAATTGCGCTCAAAGATAAGTATGATTATGTTATAGTGAATGACGATTTAGACTCTGCTTGTGAGGAATTGAAAAAGATAATATTATGACACTCGACAAAATTTTACGCTGGGTGCTTTTCTGCGCTGGTATAATCACGGCAATATTTGCGGGCTACATGTTCAGCGACGGTAAAATCGACTGGGGCGCGGCATGGCTTGCAGTTACGGTGGGATTTCTGTGTTTCGCGACAAGAATCAAGACCGAAAAGCCCGACTCATCAGACGATGACGACAGCAAAGACCTTCACGACATGGCCGTATTAATCGCAGAATTAGCAGTCTCAAGCCTCAAGAACATAGGCAGGACTATTCCCCCCGGCACTAAGGAAGTTGACGAAATGGAAGAAAAGGTGAATAACTTTCTTGATGTTATGCCTTTAAGCCGTGATGAAAGAGACGAAATATCAGAAGAATTTGACCGTCTCAGAAACAGGACAAGGCGCAATGAAAGCGGGCGTGCAATAATGAGAAGTGCAAGGCTCTAAATTTTCACAGGAGATATTATTATGAACAAAGGACAAAAATTTTCAGTATGGTATTTTCTCATTGCATTAATTGTGGCGTGGCTCTTTTCAGAGTACATCTACAAACCTTACACAGAAAGCAAAACGGAAGTTCCTTACAGTGAATTTCTTGATGATTTGAATAACGGAAGAATCGAGAACGCTGACATAACCGACTCCCGAATCATTTTCACCCTCAAAGAAGACGTAAGCCCCGACAAGCGTCCCATTGTAGGCGGAGTAATTCTCACAAACAAACGCGCAAAATCTCCCGAAAACATTAAAAGCTCAGTGAGACTCACAGATCCATTTTTGATAGAGAGGCTTGCGAGTGCTGATATAAAATTCGGGGGAATTGCACGCAAGGACGGATTAATAGATCTGATTATGGGGATAATTCTCCCTATGCTGCCGCTGATAATAATATGGTACTTCATCTTCAGGAACATGCACGGCGGGGCTGGGGGCGGAATATTCTCGTTCGGACGGAGCCGGGCCAAAGAACTTCAAGGCGAAATGAGCGGGGTACACTTCAGCGACATCGGCGGTGCTGGCGAAGCTGAGGTAGAACTGAGAGAGATTATTGACTTCCTCAAAGAGCCGAAGAGATTCGACAAGTTCGGGGCGAAATTACCACGCGGCGTATTGCTTGTAGGCCCTCCGGGTACAGGAAAGACTCTTCTCGCTAAGGCTTGTGCGGGTGAAGCGGGCGTTCCGTTCTTCTTCATAACGGGATCGAGCTTCGTTGAAATGTTTGTTGGAGTCGGGGCGGCTAGGGTTCGTGATTTATTCGACCAAGCAAAGAAGAAAGCACCGTGCATTATATTTGTTGATGAGATTGACGCTATCGGCCAGTCAAGAATGAGGAACTTCAACAGCAATTCGGAGCAGGAAGCAACGTTGAATCAATTACTCGCTGAAATGGACGGATTCGAGCCTAACAACGGAGTCGTTATCATGGGCGCAACTAACAGGCCGGAGATTTTAGACCAAGCGTTATTGAGGCCGGGAAGATTCGACAGGCAGATACAGGTTGTTTTGCCGACAGAGGAAGGACGAGAGGAAATTCTCAAGATTCACACAAAGAACTTGCCGCTTGACCCCGCAATAAACCTAAAGTCAATCGCAAAAGTTACTCCGGGATTCTCAGGTGCTGACCTCGCCAATATCGCCAATGAAGCCTCGCTATTAGCCGCAAGACGGAAAGCCGAAAAGGTTTCAATGAATGATTTTGATTTGGCCATTGAGAGAGTCGTTGCAGGACTCCAGCGCAAGACACCCTTAACACCCGAAGTACGAAAGAAAGTCGCATATCATGAAACGGGACATGCTTTAGTGTCATGCTACCTTCCCGGCTCTGATCCTGTCCACAAAGTCAGCATTATTCCCACGACAAAAGGCGCGTTAGGCTACACACTCAACATGCCTCATGAGGATAAATATCTCGTTACTGAGGCCGAATTGAAGACACGAATGGCCGTAATGTTAGGCGGAAGGGCTGCGGAGCTTTTAGTGTTCGGGGAAGCGTCAACAGGTGCGTCAAATGACCTCGAACGCGCAACAGAAACCGCACGCAGAATGGTTACGGAGTTCGGAATGTCGGGTAAATTAGGCCCTGTGCGCTATGCGTCCCCGTCAATGATGTACTTGTCGGGGAACTCTGAAGTCCGCAACGACATCGGCGAAGGTACAGCAGAAGTTATTGACGGCGAAATCAAACGGCTTGTTACTGAGGCGCAAGACAAGGCAGAATCGATTCTCCGTGAACATGAGAAGATACTTCATGAGGTAGCCGGAGTCCTTCAGGATAAGGAAGTAATCAACAGCGACGAGATTAAAGCGATTGTTGACAGGGAGAAGGCCGAGTCCGAATCCGAAACCGCAAAATCTGAAGCGTAATCCAGAAATTTACGGGGGGTATCTTAATCGGTACTCCCCTTTTTGATTCTCACTTGCAACGTCATTCTATCGTGAACATCTCCGCGTCTGTACGAATAACACCGAGAGTCAGTCAGAGTATTAACGCCCGAAGGAAAAATATTCTCACGCTTGAGTCCACCGTCAAGAAGCTGGCTGCAAATCTCACCCGCCAAATCAAAATATACCCTGTCGCCGTCAATAGTAAAATTCTCACGGTGAAACGACTCAATCCCTTTGAGCGTCCATTCCTCGCCGGACTTCCTGAAATATTCACGCCCTATGCACGGGCCTATCCACGCGCAAGAATCACCGACATCACCGAAAATTTCACGCGCAATCCTGAGACCTTCACCCGAAATATTCAGGGCCGTACCCTTGTAGCCTGAGTGAAGAATCATCGCCCATGAATCCCCCCATATCATTACGGGGGCGCAGTCAGCAAATCTCAATGAGGCCGTAACATTCGGGACTGTCAGAAATACTCCGTCAGCTTCAGGGCGCAAAGGCAGCGCGTAATCCGAAACGTTAAGAGCGTCAACGACAAGAATATTTTTCCCGTGAACCTGTGAAGGCATTACGTGAGGAAATGAATCGGCGTTAGGGGTCTCATCTCTCATGAAAAAGTTTGCTGATATATTTTCGGGAGTCGGAATCGTCAACAGCATTATGTTTTCTCCTTTGTGTGTTAATATTACAGAAATTTTTTCACAGGAGTAATTTTATATGGAACTCGATTTTTTTACAGTAGCTTTCAACCTCATTAGCCTTTTTGCGTTAATCGCCGTTGGATATATCGCCGTCAAAACTGGAGCGTTAAAGCCGGAAGCCTCTCCGCATTTCTCAGCATTCCTCCTGAAAATCACGCTCCCCTGCACGATATTTATATCACTCGTTACGCGCGAATATGACCCTGCTTTTGTGAGGGACGGAATAATAACCATAATCGCCGGGCTTGTGGCTTTCCCTGCAATGATGTATCTTTCACGGGGGCTTGCGGTTCTTACGGGAGTCCCTGAAGGAAGGCGGGGAGTCTGGGCGTTCATTACGGCTTACAGCAATTCGGGCTTCATGGGATTCCCTGTAGCACTCGCTCTTTTCGGGACGGAAGGCCTTGCGCTGTCCGTAATGCTCAATATCTCGTTCAACATAACGCTGTACACACTCGGAGCAATGGAATTAATACGCGACAACCCTAATCACGACTCGGAAAGTCTCAACATGAAATCTATAATCTTCAGCAACATAAACATAGCTACAGTTTTGAGCATGATATTTTACTTCGGGCGGATTAATCTTCCGTCAGCAGTAACAACACCGATAAGCTATATCTCATCCGTAACGACTCCAATCTCAATGATAATAATCGGAATGGCTTTGGCTCACTCGAAAGCCTCAGACCTTTTCACCGATATTCACGCATGGAGCGCAACAGCTATGAGGCTCATAATTTACCCTGTTGCAATGTGCTTGATACTGCGAGTTATCCCGCTGAGTGAGAATCGTCTTGTCGCTGCGATTCTTGTGCTGATTAACGCTATGCCAGGTGCGAGTGTTACGGCGGTGTTGTCGGAAATGTACGGGGCTGATGTTGATTTTGCTGCGCGGACAATGTTCATTCAGAATATTTTGTGCATGATTACGATTCCTGCTGTATGTATGATGATTTAGCAGTGTGGTAAAATAGGGACAACGTTGAGGGGAGTTGAACCCTATCAAGAAGAAACTACTCCCGGTTTAGCCTAAGAGTTTTTCCCACAGCAGTATTGCCGTTAAGGTGAAACACATCAGCCAGTAGAGGGCAGCGAAGAAGGTCTTAACGTGGTGGAAAAGTCCCTTCACTGCTCTCTTCCGGGATTTCTTGGATTTCTTACCCATGATAATCACCAGATTCCTGCAGGGCATAATACCCTTGTGAAGCGACCCCTGCCCGCGCTCCGGGCCTCTCGTGGGAAATATTATACACTAGGCTGATATAATGCCTTAAATACTCACAGGAGGCAAATATTATGTTCACGCTTGACCCCAACAGAATATATTTTTTTGACGGCGCAATGGGTTCGATGTTACAGGCACGGGGACTCAAACTCCGTGAGATTCCCGAAATCCTCAACCTTACCCAGCCCGATTTAATCCGCTCAATTCACCGCGAATACCTTTCA
>JAFSLR010000226.1 GCA_017448375.1 Synergistaceae bacterium
AAGAACTCTCGCTCCCGGACCGAAAGTGCTATTCATGGACGAGCCACTGTCGAACCTTGACGCAAAGTTACGGCTTGAAATGCGTTCGGAGCTTCAGAGATTACACCTTTCAACAGGGAGCACATTCGTTTACGTGACTCACGACCAGATGGAGGCCATGACACTTGCGACTCGAATCTGCCTCATCAACAACGGGGTACTTCAGCAGTATGATGAGCCATTGACGGTCTACAATCGTCCCAACAATACATTCATTGCTGACTTTGTCGGGAATCCCGCGATAAATTTCATCAACGCACGCGGTACTCAGAATGCTGACGGAAGTTTCAGCCTGAAAATCTTTGAGCGTTACGAGGCTAAATTCACACCTACAGAAAGTATCAACGTAACAGAATGGTACACGTCAGCCGAAAAAGAAATCGCCGCTTTCAACGCAAAAGAACGTCCCGAAGAGAAAAAGAACAAGGATTTGCCGTTCGATTATCCTGTAGCAGTTGTTTCGGAGACGGAGAAAGAAAATCGCGCGCTTGACCGTGAAGACTGGGTGATCGGAATACGCCCAGAGTTTATACGGATATGTGATGACGGTGCAATCGAGGGCGAAGTTTTTTCCGCAATGCCTACGGGAATGGAGACAACAGTACGAATCAGAGTGATGAATTACCTTTTGACGGGCGTTGTTTTCGGCGGAGTCCTCTACAAGATAGGGCAGAAAATAAGGTTGTCTTTTGCGGGGGACGGAGCTGTACTGTTTTCGAGGGTGAACGGACGCTTTGTTGCCTGCGGGAAGGTTGATATTGCCTCCGCAGAATGAGGAAGTTAATAGCTTTCCTGTTCCTTTTGATGACGGCGGGGGAATCGTATGCTCTTCCGCCGAAATATGATTTGCGGGAACTTGGACGTATAACGAGCGTTAAACATCAGGGAATCCCCGGGCCATGCTGGGCGTTTGCGGCATTGGGAGCAATGGAGTCGAACTGGCTGACTCAGGGCTTGGGGAAAGTACCTGACCTTTCGGAAATGCAGGTTGCGTTTTACTGTTACAGGGACGCAAGGAAGAACCGTAATTTTTCCTCGCGGATAAAGTCGGGAACATTGAGCCTTGAAGGACAGGTGTTTATGGCGGCTGCAATGATGTCGAGACTTTCAGGGCCGACCGATGAGAGGAGTCTTCCATATTCAACAACTCTCAACGACTCGGAGAAAAGAGCATTAACCCGAAAAGCCCCTGAGAGTTTCAAACGTTCAATGAGACTTAGAGAGGCATATTTCATGAACGGCAATTCGACTCTGAGCGACTCCGACAAGAAACGGCTGATAATGAATCACGGTGCAATAGTCGTGAGCATATACAGCGATTTGGACAGCTATCACACTAAGGGCAATCACTACACGTACTTCAACAACTCGCACGGGAATATAACGAATCATGATGTACTTCTTGCGGGCTGGGACGATGATTTTGCGCGTGAGAATTTCAGCCCAAAGCCGGAACGTAACGGGGCGTGGCTCGTAAAAAACTCTTGGGGAACAATGCGGGGGATTGAGGGCGGATATTTCTGGGTGCCGTATGAGCAGTATGTTTCGGGGGGAACGGCGTTTGTTGTTGAGAGAAATAATTCGCGCTTGAGGCATTACGGGTATGATGATTTGGGGTTCTGCAAGGGTGTCAAGTATTCGTGGTGCGCAAATGTCTTCAGGGTTTCGGGGAAAATGGAGTCGCTTAGGGAGGCGGCATTCTATACGCTGGCGAATAACGCGGGGTATGAAGTGAGAGTGTATCATCACGGGAAGAAGTTTCCGTCGCGGCCTGTTGACGGTGAAATGATTGCGGGCGTTAAAGGGACGCAGGATTACGCCGGGTATCATACGGTGAGGCTTCCTGAGAGTTTCACGTTAAGGGAAGGGGAATACTTTTCGGTTGTTCTGAGGCTGGAAGGGGGATATGTTCCGGCTGAGGGGAAATGCGAGAGGTATTCCGAGAATGCAGAAGTGAATCGGGGGGAGAGTTGGTTTTCGGCTGACGGGGTGAAGTGGTCTGACGGATTCGGGATTGGGTGTAATGCGTGCGTGAAGGCGTTTACGGTTTTGAGGTAAAGAAATCCAACGTAGAATATGTATAAAATCACAGGAAGGTAAAATTCTGCATAAAGACTCGCAACTAATTTTAGGGTGAATCACTTGCACAAAATCGTAATTAGTGTATAATCTTCGGCTATGTCGAGTTCAAATCACAGCAACAGCAAAACAGTAGCCCATAACCGCAAGGCGAGGCATGATTACTTCATACTTGATACGTTTGAATGCGTAATTGTTCTGACGGGGACGGATATAAAAAGCGTCAGGGCTGGAAATTTGAACCTGAAGGATTCTTATGCTTCAATCGAAAACGGCGAATTATGGCTATATGGACTGCATATATCACCCTACGAAAAGGGAACGTATTACAACCACGAACCCGAACGCGACCGCAAGCTCTTGATGCACAGGCACGAAATAATCCGCCTTAACAGCAAGACACGCGAAAAGGGATTAACGTTAGTGCCTCTCAGCGTATACATCAAGAA
>JAFSLR010000227.1 GCA_017448375.1 Synergistaceae bacterium
CTAACTGCGGAATGTCATTATTGACCCACTGAACCGTTCCTCTTGTAGCGAGTATGCAAAACTCATAGGCTTCGCACGTCCAATTGCTTATTGTGTCGAGATACAAACTTTGCTCGCCCTCATCGTCTTCAGTTGTCTTTAATCTCATGCGAAAGACACAAACTTTTCATGACGTTATAGGTATCTTAGATACTCAGAAAAACGGAAAAAGATACAAAAAATATTTTCCAGTACTCCTTTTTATGGGATATGATGAAAGCACTAATCTTATTCGTTTTTCAAGCCCTTATCTGAATCACATTATAGAAACCATTTATAACGCTTCATTAAGCAGAGATAAGCACGGAAGTCTTAGAAAATATAAGAGTAGCAGGCAAATTACGAATCCTAGCCATTCTTATCTAGTAAAGCCGTCAATAGCTAAAGAACGCAATAAAGCCGCTGTGGAAAATGTTTTTATCATAGTTAGAGTCATTGAGCAGGCCGGCAATAATACTCCGCACATAAAGGCAAGCACACTTATAGAACGTAATGAAGCTCTAAAAACACGCTTAGAACAAGATAAACATACTTCAACTCTGCTAAAAAGTGTATTCACAAAAACTTGGGAATTACTCCGCGATCAAACAAGACTACTAGAAGTTTACAGTGAAATAGTATTACCTAATCCTGAAGATGCACAAAACATACCTACTGCTAGTACTTTGAAAGAAATTACATTCACCTTTAGGCACAACGGTAAGAAAAATCAATAAAAAAGTGCCCTCTTTAGGGCTTGACAAAGTTTCACAGTCATAATCAAGTTTTATAAAATTGTCTGAATTTTCAAATCGCGGTTCAAATCGCGGAGAAGTGCGTTTTGCTATTTTTATCAACATTGATGATTACTGCATTTAAGTTATATCAAGTACCTTCTAATATACTAATACACTAATGTATTAGTACCGGACGCGTTGGAAACGCGCGCCCTGTGGATAGATTTGGAGGATAGAAAAGTGAAATTGTCGCGCGAATTGCATGAATTGTCTGAACTTTCTCAGTGGCTCACATACCGAATTGTTGTAAATTCGGGTGGCACGAAGTCAGATAAATTGCCACTTAACCCGCAAGATAGCACTAATGCTAAAGCTAATGACCCTGCTACTTGGGGTACATATAATAAGGCTGTGCAGTATGCCCTGAAAAATGGCCTCATTGGCGATATGAGCGGTATTGACTTTGAGTTCGCTAACGGGTATGCAGGAATGACCTTGATGATGTTTTTCTCGCTGAAGGAACGCTAAAGCCCTTTGCTGAGGAGGTTGTCCGAATGATGGACATATCTATACCGAATATTCTCCATCAGGGAATGGCTTGCATATCCTGTTCAAGCTGTCTGTCCCTTTGTCGGAGCTAGGTTCTCGCAGGCGTAATGATGCTCTGGGGATTGAGATTTACTATAGCGGGAGGTTCTTCACGGTTACGGGCAATGTTTACGGGGAAGCAAAGCCTATCGCAGAACGCACAGAAATAGCTGAATTACGCAAGTATTTAACGTAAGGCCGTAAAAAAAAGACCTTCTACGTTCCCCTGAGAGGGGAGTTTTCGATGGGGTGGTTGATAGTGAATTGCTGGAGAAAATGTTTCATTCTCAGCATGGGGCGAAAATCAGGGCTTTATTCTGCGGAGATATTTCAGCATATGATGATGACGAGAGCAGGGCTGATTTAGCTTTGTGCAGTTACCTTGCCTTCTGGACTAATAATGACTTGCCTAGAATGGACGCTTTGTTCCGTCAGTCAGGGTTAATGCGCCAGAAGCAGAAGAAACGCAAACACTTTGAGCAGAATGAAAAGATTCATACTCTCAGGAGGACTCTCACGCCATGAAATTGCCAAAGAGCTCGGTATACCGAAATCTACGGTGATTGACTTGGTAAAGAAGATTCAGGAGCTTACGCTCGAATTTATGGATAGTATCATCTAATCTGATCTCCACACAGAAAGACAGGGAGCACATCGCCATCATCGGTAATGTGCTCACTTATTTCAAGTATTACCCTTACTTTGATCTGATATGTATCATGATTTTTAACATAACGCGCAAGAAGACTCTCACTTCTTTAGGTGTTATATAATTCTCCTCATTGAATAACAGGAATAAATAAAATAATATGTAGTTTTGAAAATAAACTCGGTACCTACGGTGCGTAGGAAACCTGGACGAGAAGTCCTAAACGCCTTTGGAGAGGACGTACTGCGTTCCTTCGGCAAGACGACTCCGACATAGAATTGGAGCGCTGACCTCGATGAATTAGGAAGCTGCCACTTCTATAAGTGGCGGTAGTTCACTAATAATCAAGCTTTCCTTCCCAGAAGAGACGATGAATGGCTGGTGAAGTTTTATAACATGTATGATTCCGTTGGAGGCTCTTTCGAGAGGAAGAGGGGCGGATCCAACATGCTGACCGCAGAAATCATAAAGACATGCAAGGGTACATTCATAGCACCGTGCCGCAAGAGCAATGGCACGAAACAGAATGCTTTCTATTATCGTGGATATGAGAATGCATCCTATTTTGCCGAATGTTTTCCTGCCAAGTGCTAATACAGACGGAATGGACGATATTACTTTTGTAGATGAGACAATGCTGCAGAAGTGTCGGCATTTCTTCACGGAGATTTTGAACCTGCAGAAGCCGAACGAATATGAATTCTTTATCCGGGATTTCAAGAGAAGATACGAAGGCAGAATGGCGATTACAGATGATCAGCATATTACTGATCTGAAAAGGCTGCTGCATTATTGTGGTAACAGCGATTACTGGGATGAAGTGAATAATCTGCTGAAGAAATATCTGAAGGTCAGGTGCATTAAAGACGGAAAGAAGGTATATGCGAATCCCAGTAAGGGAAAGGTCTTCTTTTCCGTCAATTCTGAAGGAATGAGCATAGAGCAATATTATGCTCATATTATCAGCTGTCCTTATGTGGATGTCGATTTCTACAAGATTGAGGATGTTGATGTTGAGATGCTTAAATCGCTGGGAATATCGGAGGAAATTGGAACCGGGCTGGATAAGACAAATGGCGAATACTATACTGGTAATCCTGGAAGACAGCCGGAATGGACTACTTATCAGAGTTTCCGTTGGAAGCTGAGTCTGAATAAGCTGGACGCGGTACTTGAATATATATCAAGTCATCCGAAGGCACAGGACTCTATGGCAAAATCCAGTTTCATAAGATCTGGTATCGCATAAAGAGATCACAAAGCGGGATCTGCATCTGCAGCTATATGGTGATTTAAGACCGGAATCAGATATTTGATGAGATTCTGGGCTTTGCAAAGAGTGAAGAGTATCAGCTGGAAGAAGCTGCAAAGGATTATGACCAGCTGGATGATGAGACTAAAGAGCAGTTCTTTGAAATTGAGCTGAGACGAAGATTTGGCATTTCCATCACCGATCTTGAAGAAAACTATGGCTCTGGTATTGTGTCCGGAGGGGCAGCGCCTGTATACACACCACAGGATACTTTTGAATTTCCGTAGGCAAAGGTTAAGAACTGGGATTCTTTGCGTAAACATGCGGCAGAAGTGCTGCTGTTTGCGAGTCCTGTGAAATACGAGTATAAAGTGAGAAAGATTCGCGTTAGCAAGCCGGATAGTGAGATTGATTAAACGCCGCCGCACACTCGTGACTTCAGTCATGCGTTAGGCGACTTATTTATTTTAATCCCAATACTCGTATATATGCTATACTTACAAAAATCGAAGGGCAAAAATCCACAATTTAAGATAGTATCGACGTATAAAGTAAAAATTCGCAAAACTAACGGAGCATTCAAAAATACTGTTGAACAGTATCGTTTTGCGGTGAATTTTTTTATCAACGTCGTACTTGCTGAATGGGAATATATTTCTCAAATATCTTCATCATTAGAACAACAGAGAGTTGTAGAAATCTTAACGCACAGAACTTCAAATAACCCTTTGCCTAAATACGAATTTGCCAAAGACTTTTACAAATTTCCCAGTTATCTTAGAAGGGTAGCAATAACTGAAGCAATAGGGAAAGTGAGTTCATACAAAAGTAATTACGAAAACTGGGAGAAAAATCCGAAAGGGCAGAACCCCGGAGAGCCGAAAGCTGGGAAAGTGTACCCTGCAATGTATCGAAAGAACTGTTTTGTTAGAACGGGAACGAATACAGCGGAATTAAAAGTCTTCGTAAATCGAACTTGGGATTGGCTAAAAATTGAGTTAAAAAATACGGACGTAAAATATATTCAGAGATATTGCAAGACCCGTAAAGAATGTGTACCGACCTTGCGAAAACGAGGAAAAAATTGGTATTTGGATTTTGCGTTTGAGGAGGAGGTGAAAATCGAGAATAAGGAAAATCGAGAATAAGGAAATTAAGGAGCAAATAATCTTGGGAGTAGATTTAGGAATAAACAACGATTGTGTATGCAGCGCAATGAAATCGGACGGCACTGTCATTGGCAGGAAATTTTTAGACCTGTCAAGAGAAAAAGACTGTCTGACCCATGCGGTAAATCGCATAAAGAAAGCGCAGCAGCACGGAGCAAGAAAGCCCCCAAGATTATGGGCAAGGGCTAAGGGAATCAACACAAATATAGCGAATCTAACCGCACAATTTATAGTAGATACAGCAATTTTGTTCAAAGCTGACGTGGTAGTATTTGAGCATTTAGGCTTAGGCGGGAAGAAACGAGGTAAGAAGAAGCAGAAATTACATCTCTGGAAAAGCCGTGCTGTGCAAAGCATAGTAGCGTGTAAAATGCACAGACTGGGAAAGAGAATAAGCCGTATATGTGCATGGGGAACGTCAAAACTTGCGTATGATGGAAGCGGAGAAGTAGAGCGGGATGAGAAGAACTATAGTATGTGTGTATTCCCAAGCGGAAAGAAATATCATTGCGACCTTTCAGCATCGTACAATATTGGAGCAAGTATTTTATCCGAGAAATCCTAAAATCCTTGCCGGTAACGTCAAGGTTGGGCATGGAGGCAAAAGTCCCTTCGTGTGCCAAGAGAACCACCTGCACCTTATCCACGTTAATTAGTCTAAATGCGGAGCTTGCTTCTTAGGGAGTAAAGTGCTGAGTTTTGACCGTATAGTGGAAAGGCAGTCCGGCCTATTAAGACGGCTGGAAGCACTCGACTTTAGTCGAAGGAGGATTCACGTAATCCTGTACTCGTCATCGCCGTTCCTGGTTTCGTCTGAGGCTTCGACTGTCTGGGTTGCTTTGTCGTCAGTCCTGCCCTCAACTGTGAAGGTTATGTGATGGATTGAAGTGTCGGCTGTAGTGTAGAAATTTACTCCGATGAGTCCGTCAAGAATCAGCGATTGATCCTTGAAGTGATTTATTGTAGCATAAGACCCCCCCCGTTTGCATGAATTACAGCACACATTATCATTAGGATTGCTGATATTTTGCCGCGCATTTATTGACTTCCTCCTTCTGTGAAATTTTTGGGAACATTATACTTCCCATCCGAATAATAAATCCAGCCCCGAAAAATACATTTCACGCAAAAAAATCAACGTTCGCGCAAGAAATGCCCCGAACGCGGAATCATCGGAAGTATGTCGAAGGCTCGGAAAATTCACCGGCCTAACTTTTCGGGGTGCTTTTCTCCTGAGACTCTGCTCCTCTGTC
>JAFSLR010000228.1 GCA_017448375.1 Synergistaceae bacterium
AGCGCACTTCCTCCACATAGCTAAAGCTAGGGGTATCCGTGCGTTTTTTTTGATGACAGTGATTGAGACTTATAACCTTTCAGCAGGATATTCAAACCCCGTAATAGTCGGGCTCAATCTCACCGTAAACGCTGGGGATTATCTCTGCATTACAGGCCCTAACGGTTCAGGGAAAACTACGCTCATGAAAACCCTTTTGGGACTCATTCCGCCATTGTCGGGAAGCGTGAACATAACCGCAAAATCCGGCGAAATAGGCTATGTCCCTCAGCAGAACGAATTGCAGAAAGATTTTCCCGCGTCAGTACGTGAAGTTGTGCTTTCAGGGTTTCAGGGGAGATTAGGGTTACGGCCCTTCTACAGTAAGCACGAAAAGGAGTCAGCACTTCAGGCCATGAAGAGAATGAATATCTCGGAGCTTTCCGGGAGATGTTACCGTGAACTTTCCGGCGGTCAGCGTCAGAGGGTATTTATTGCGAGGGCATTATGCGCGGGGCGTAAGATTATGTTTCTTGACGAGCCTGTATCGGGTCTCGACTCTCAGTCCGTAACAGAAATGTACAGAGTTATTCACGAGCTTAACACTGAAGGGATGACCGTAATAATGATTTCCCACGACACAGAGTCATCAATGAAATATGCGACTCGTACGTTAAATCTTGGGAGGGCTTAATCATGGCCGAAAAGCTGTCAATGTATCTTGAGTTCCCGTTTGTTCAGAATGCTTTGATTGTCGGGGTGCTGATTGCGTTATGCTCGTCATTGCTGGGAGTTGTCCTCGTATTGCGGAGATTCTCATTCATTGGGGACGGGTTATCACATGTTGCGTTCGGTGCAATGTCTGCCGCTACTGTCATGAATATTACGGACGATATGCCCCTGATATTAACCGTAACGATAATATGCGCCGTAATCCTCCTAAAGTCAGGGAGCAATGCTGCCGTTAAGGGTGATGCTGCTGTTGCGATGTTGTCGGTGAGCTCTCTTGCTGTTGGATATTTGCTGATGAATGTATTTTCATCGTCATCAAATCTTTCTGGCGATGTATGTACGACTCTTTTCGGCTCAACGTCAATATTAACGCTCTCAGAAAATGACGTGAAACTCTGCGTGATACTCTCAGTGATAACGGTGATAATGTTCGTATAGTTACTCAAAACATATAAAAATCTCTATGCTCTGAATTTTACAGTAAAAAAACTGCTGGCGTACTACACACCTCTATCAAGTCCGCTATAAAAGCATTCCTGACTACTTTCTACATCTACACCTTTTCTGTTGGCCCGTCATAGTTCATCTAGTCCGTCCGCCTCATGCGGATAAATGCTACGCTGCGGTCAGAGGAAAGTGCTTCCCCAAATTGATTCATCGAAATTCGATGTCTTATTCTTCCGAATTATGGTAATACTACCATACACATTAATATAAAACAAATAAAAGAATTTAATACAACAATTTGACCGCAAAAAAAGACCCGGCATTCTGTTACCGGGCCTTTCTGGGTTGGAGTTTTATGTGTATGAGAATTTCTGCTGTTAGCCGTTGAGCAAGCTCAATACAGACTGCGGGAGCTGGTTTGCCTGAGCAAGCATGCTTGTACCGCTCTGGTTGAGGATCTGAAGTTTCACGAACTCCATCATTGTCTGGGCCATGTCTGCGTCTCTTATTCTGGACTCGGCTGCTGTGAGGTTGGTCATTGTTGTTGTGAGGTTCTCGCTTGTGTAGTCGAGTGCGTTCTGGTATGCGCCGATTTTCGCTCTCTGTGCTGAGACCTTGCTTATAGCCGCGTCAATGAGCCCGATTGATTTCGAGGCTGCCTCTCGTGTCGTAACGTTGATGTTCGTAACACCGAGTGAACCTGCTGACATGTTGCCGATGTCGATTGCGATGTCTTCGCCTTCATTTGCGCCGATCTGGAAGACTGTTGAGCTGTCGACGATGTGAATTATTGCCTCGTATGTCGAGTCGTCCGGTGAGAGTATGAAGTTCTTTTCGGCATCGCTCCATACTGCTTTGATGTTTGCGGTCGGGTCAAACTCGATGTCAACATTCGGGTGAAGGACTCCGACTAACTTGTTGTCCGAGACTTTTACGTTTGTTGCGCCCTCGATAGCGATTCCCGTGTGAGCGTCATATATTGAGGCTCTGAAGGCAGTTGTTGAGCTTCCTTTTACTTCATTGAGCGCGAATGTGTTGATTAAGTCCTCGTCATCGCTGCTGAATGAAAGTTCGCCGCCCGTGCCGGGAAGCACTGACCTGAACATGAACGTGCCGGCTACTGTTTCGAGACCCTGCGAGTCCTCACTGCCCTTCTCAACGAACGTGCAGAACTTGCTTGCGCCGGAGCCGTCAACATACTGTCCCTGTCCTAATTCCGTACCGATTGCGTAGTTGAATTTGGCCTGAAGCTCTCTGATTGTGTCAGTACCGTAAAGGGTTACAGTTGCGCTCTTGCCGTCGCCCTGCCGGATTGTGATTGTCTTTGGGGTCTCAAGCATGAATACGCCGGACGAGTTCCAGAATGTATTGAGGTCGCGGAGCTTTGTATCAAGCGTTGCTGTCTTGCCGATGTAAGCCGCTGTGAATGACGCTAGCTTGTCGCCGTCTTCAGCTTTTGCTATGTCGGTGCTGTAGGTGTCTTTTGTTGTGAGGATAACATCGCCCTCGTAGACATCTCCGTTATCGCCGTTGATATAGAAATTGCGGAAATGTATCTCCTTGCTGTTGAGGTCGTATGTTGTCGCGTCAAGGGCGAACGTTACGGAATTTCCGTCTGTGTAGCTTCCCTTGTCATCGCAGGTAACGTTATCGCCGTCCTCGCCCCATTTGCTCGGCCAGTTTTCGTCCTGAATTGCTGAAATATTGTGTGCCGTTCCTGTTGCTGAGTAATTGTAGACAAATTTTGTGCCGACTTCGAGATTTGCGATGTTGTCCGCGTCAAGTGAAAGTTTGCACGCATCATCCGAACCAAGCCCCAATTTTTCGCCGAAGCTCTTTTCTGTTGTGCCTACGATGATTGAGTCCTCAAGGTAATTTGCAACGTTGCCGTCAGTGCCGAGTACGTTCGATGTTGCGCGGAGTGTTACTGTTCCGTTGGTCTTGTCAATGCTCGTAACCTCAAACAGTACGCTTGCGTTTGCTGTCTGGCTTTCATCTCCGCCGAATGTTATCACGTCAAGTGCGTCTTCATTGCTTGCTGAGCCTGAGTTGTAGAACCCTGTCAGCTTGTGGCCTGCATTGCCTTCCATGCTGTAGGTGAACTCTGTATCCGCGTTGACTGCGGCAAGGAGGGCTGTTACATTATCGGCAGTATATGTAATCTGGCAGTCCGTTGCGGTTGTACTCAGTCCAAGATCTACACCGAGATCTACTTGTGTAGCGGCGGTAACAGTACCGTCAAGCTCTATGCCGTCTCTGGTTATAGTAGTGCCGTCAGCTAATGTTGCTGTTGCGGAGAGTGTTACTTTGTTGTTTGTGGTATCGACTGCTGTAACCGTAAACGCTATTTTTGCGTTGGCCGCCCCGTCAGCCAGAGTGGCACTGCCTGTGTCCAATGTCAGAGCGATATTGTCCTGAATTGCGGTTTTCTCGGCTTCTATTGTTTCGTCTGTAGCAGCAGCATTACCGCTCACAAACTTGCTGTCCGCAAATTTTAGCACTGATGACCCCTTGAGATCGTAAGCAAACTCTGTTGTATCCTGGAGTTTAGATACGAGGTCAGCGAGCTTGGTGCTGTCAAGCGTAATCTTCACGTCTTCATCAGTATCACTCAGTCCGAGAGCCGTACCGAGATTCACTTCAGTAGTATTAGTGTCAAGAGTTATGCCCGTTTGGGTTGCAGTAGAACCGTCAGCAAATGTTACCTCTGCATCGAGCGTTAGAGCTTCACTGCCTGCTGTGGTAGTAGGCGCACCAGAAACCGTGAATTTGATTTTAGCTCCGGCTGCTTTTGTGTTGATTTTTGCATTATTGCCGAACTCTATCGATAAAGCGTCCTGAATTGCGGTGCTTTCGGCTGCCTTTTCATCGCTTGTTGTGGAAGCACTGGCGAAATCAAACTCCGCCCATGTTGCGCTCGGAGTACCTGCTCCCCTTGTAACCGAGTAATCGCCCGCCGGAAGACTGTCAACTGTAACATCCTTTATGCCGTAATCCACAACCTTGTCGGTGATAACATTCGGGTGCTTTATGGTCATGACTGAGGACTTCTGAACCTGCCCTGAACCTGTCTGACTCGGGTCAACGTTCACCGTGATTTTGTAGTTCCCCTCAAATGATTTCTTCTGCCCGAACTGGTCAATCTCCCTCAGTGAGCCGCG
>JAFSLR010000229.1 GCA_017448375.1 Synergistaceae bacterium
GGACGTTCTGAAACTTTAGATGCCGCTATTGCTTTTATGCAAAAACAAGGCATTAGCAATGAGCAGATAAATCATTTCAAAGATTTGATACTAAACAACACATAACTCAGTATCTAAAATACCCACGTTCAGTGCAAGTTTCAACGATTGGTTATCAATTACTCTACATAAATGGAGTTACCATCGACAGTTTTGAGGGTAATGAAACCATTTAGTTTAATGTGTGTGATTTTCATGATATTGATGTCCATAGAAAAGGCTAGAACTCGGAAAAGTACACTAAACATTTATCATTCAGACTGCGATACGCATGATGTGTCCGCCTAAGTGTCCTTAAATGCTCCGCTGTGTTCTGAAGAGCTGCGTATTACGGCAAATAACAGAAAAAGATAGATGGACTTATTTCAGAGGACTTAACATTGACAGTGAAGCAACGGAAAAAATAAACATATCTGGAACGAAAGCCATGATACAACGTCATACCCTACAGCTCCATGAAATAAGCACAAAATGCGGCCTCTTTAACTTTAATCGAGAAGCCGCTAAATTTTTTTGTTGTTAAAGTTTTAGTATCGCTTTTAGATCTTCTTCGGGTGTGGTTGTCGGTGAGATGTTGAAATTCTCAACCAGATAATTCAGGACACCTTTAGAGACAAATGCCGGCAATGTTGGGCCGAGACGAATGTTCCTAATGTTGAGAGCTAAAAGAGTCAGCAAGACGCAAACAGCTTTCTGTTCATACCACGACAGAACTATAGATAGCGGAAGGTTATTAACGTCGCAGTTAAAGGCATTCGCAAGAGCAATAGCTACCTGTATCGCGCTATAAGCGTCATTACACTGCCCCATATCCATAATTCTTGGAAGTCCGCCGATTGTTCCCAAATCTAAATCATTGAAGCGAAATTTTCCGCAGGCCAGCGTGAGTACAATTGTGTCAGACGGAGTCCTCTTTACAAACTCAGTATAATAATTGCGTCCTGTCCTTGCTCCATCGCAACCACCGACAAGAAAGAAATGTTTAATTTTTCCTGCTTTTACGGCTTCAATTACTTTATCAGCATTGCCAATCACGGTATCGCGTCCGAAGCCTGTTATAACAGTTTGGCCTCCGTTAATTCCAGTCATAACCCTGTCCTCTTTATAGCCGCCGAGTTCAAGTGCCTTTTCAATGACAGCAGCAAAATCTTTATTTTCTCCGATGTGAGTTACACCAGGGAATGAGACAACACCAGTCGTGAAAACCCTGTCAGCATAGCTTGACTTCACAGGCATTAAACAATTCGTAGTGAAAAGGATCGGTGCAGGAATGTTATCAAATTCCTTCTGCTGATTCTGCCACGCTGTTCCGAAGTTGCCTTTCAAGTGCTTGTATCTCTTCAGTTCGGGATATGCGTGAGCTGGTAACATCTCTCCGTGTGTGTAAATATTTATACCTTTGCCGTCAGTCTGCTCAAGCAGCAGCTTCAAATCATGCAAGTCATGGCCAGTGATAATGATGAAGGGGCCTTTTTCGATTGTGAGCGGTACTTGCGTAGGAACAGGCGAACCGAAAGTTTGAGTGTTGGCTTTATCGAGAAGTTCCATGCACTTCAAGTTTACGTTTCCTGTTTCGATTACCATAGGCAGTAATTCGTTCATGCCCCATTCCTCGCCCAAAGCGCAAAGAGCTTTGACAAAAAAATTATTGATTTCTTCATCCTCGTAACCTAAAGCACTTGCGTGATAGGCATATGCAGCCATTCCCCTAAGTCCAAAAAGGATTAACGATTTCAAGGAGCGTATATCTTCCTCAGCGTCCCAGATTTTTTTCATGTCATAAGGCTCATCACAGCCCAATGATTTCACTCTGTCTATGATTTCCCGTTCTGTCTTTTCATTGAAGCTGACATTAGTTATAGTTGTGAACAGTCCATCAATGATTAGGCGGTAAACTTCTTTGTTCCTTTTTTCCGCGCTAATGAATTTATGAGCCAGAGCAATTAATGAACCTGTGAGCAAGTCCTGTGTGTTAGCAACGCTGAAAGATTTCCCACAGACTCCAGCATTTCCAGTACAGCCGTAACAATTTGCAGTCTGTTCGCACTGGAAACAAAACATTTTCTTTTCCATGTTACTCGCCTATCCTTTCTATTGCGTTCACAGGGCGGATATCATTTACAAAAGATTTCATTTCTTGTTATCTTGTTCCCCCTTAATTTTGAAAAATTAGCTTAATTATATAAAATTTTAGAAGAAAATTTGTTGCTTATGCTACACTTATACATATGGAAATATATTTAGAATAAAAAATTTGAGGTGAAGTAATATGAATAAGAACACAATAAAACTATATTATCAGCTCTTTCAGAATTGTATTTTGTTCAAAGGTGTACCTGAAGATTCGTATCTCGAAACCTTAAAATATCTTAGAGCAAGAAAACGAGATTTCAAAAGAGGAGAAATCATTTTACACATCGGGAGTAATTTTCGTCATGCCGGACTCGTATTGAAAGGAACTATAGAATGTTCATATCAGGACGTAGATCTTAACAAATTTAACATGAATCATTTTTCTGAAGGTAAGTTATTTGGAGAGTCAATGGCATGTGCAGAAGTTATGCAAAGTCCCATGCAAATTTCTGCCGTTACTGATTGTACACTCTTGTTTCTGGACTATTCGGTATTGTATGAAGAAAATCTTCAATGCGAATATCGGACTCAGGTTTTGATAAATTTGATTCAAGATTTTTCCAGACAAAATTTTTTCTTAAATCAAAAAGTAAGAATATTGAGCCAAAAAAATTTACGTAATAAAATTTTAATTTACCTTAACAGCATTCATCCCGATGAAAAAGGCGTAAGGAAACTTCCATTTTCAAAAACTGCACTGGCTGAATTTCTTTGCGCAAATCGAACGGCACTCTCAAGAGAACTCAGCCACATGATTCATGAAGGACTTTTAACTATGGAAGGCAGGAATTTTACCCTCAAGCAAGAAAGCTGTTGATAATTTATTCATATGCTTCCTGTTTCGTAAGTCCAAGAGTTAAATTTCGTTCACTCAAGCAGAGAACCCACAAGAGCAGGAACTCTTCCTAAGTCATCATCAGACGGAGTCCACAAAACCCTGATATTCTCATCAATGACACTGAAGCCAGCCTCTTTGAGTTTCTCCTGAAGAATTTTGACGCTCTCGCCGCTCCAGCCGTAGCACCCGAAAGCAGCAGCCTTTTTCTTTCTGAACTTCAACTGCCTTGCAAACTCAAGCCATCCCGCAACGCTCGACAGAATGCTATTCCCAACAGTAGGAGAACCAAGCGCAATAGCCTTCGACTTAAACACTTCAGTCATAACTTCATTCTTATCGGCCTTCGACACATTAAAGACCTTAACAACCGTCGATGGACTCTGCCGCGAAATTTCCTGTGCTATCTCATGCGCAATCTTCGCCGTACCTTCCCACATGGTATCGTAGGCAACTGTAATTTGATCCTCCTGATAAGCATTCGCCCATTCCGCGTACTTCTTCACTATCTGCAACGGATCATCGCGCCATATCGCTCCGTGTGAAGTAGCAATTATGTCTATGGGCAGGTTCAGAGCTGAAATCTCCTCAAGTTTCTTCGTCAGCAGCGGAGCAAACGGATTAAGGATATTAGCAAAGTATTTCATCGCTTCCTTCCAAAGGAGGCACTGATCTGCTTTGTCATTAAAGAGTTCCTCAACCGCATAATGCTGACCGAACGCATCATTTGAGAACAGGATATTATCGCCAGTCATGTACGTTGCCATGCTGTCAGGCCAATGCAACATTCTCATCTCTACGAAAATCAGCTTTTTGCCGTTTCCTATTTCGAGAGTGTCTCCAGTCTTCACAATATGGAAGTTCCAGCCGCGTTTGCCATACTGACCCTCAATAGACTTCACAGCGTTTGCAGTACAGTAAATCGGCACATTCGGAATCTCACTCATTAACGCCGTGAGAGAACCTGAATGATCGCACTCACCGTGATTCGCAATTATCGCATCAATCTTCTTCAGGTCAATTTCCTTCTTGAGATTCTCCACAAAATCAAAACGGTGAGGTGTCCATATCGTATCAACGAGAACAGTTTTTCCTTCCTCAATCAGATAAGCATTCTGGCTCGAACCGTTCATGATTGAATAATCATCGCCGTGAAATTTCTCAAGCTCCCAGTCAATATAGCCGACCCA
Source organism: Synergistaceae bacterium (assembly GCA_017448375.1). Taxonomy (GTDB): domain Bacteria; phylum Synergistota; class Synergistia; order Synergistales; family Aminobacteriaceae; genus JAFUXM01. Next base: position 4,198 of record JAFSLR010000229.1, read on the forward strand.
GCTTACATTGCCTTTTACGTGCCTTCTCATCGTAAAATCCTCCTTAAAAGCATTTTTCTTTTCGTTCTTTTTTGCATTGTTCAATATGGCCGCAACGATAGCAAAGCTCATTATCACAAATTCCGTTATTATTTGTGAAGTAAGACTTAATATTATTAACCGTTGTTTCCGCAATATTATTTAACGCCTCTTCTGTTAAAAATGCCTGATGTGATGTAATAATTACATTTGGCATCGAAATCAGACGGGCTAAAACTTCATCGTTGAGTATGTGTCCAGAGCGATCCTCGAAGAAAATATCAGCTTCCTCTTCGTAAACATCAAGACACGCCGCACCGATTTTTCGAGACTTAATGCCGTTCAGCAATGCTTCAGTATCAATAAGACTGCCCCGTGAAGTATTGATAATGAAAACTCCTTTTTTCATTTGCTCAATAGCCTCTGAATTTATTATGTGCTGAGTTTCGTCAGTTAAGGGGCAGTGCAGTGAAATAACATCGCTGTTTTTGAAAAGGCTGTCAAGCTCAACATAGTTAAAGCCGCTGTCTTTTACAGGAAATTTATCATAAGCTAAAACATTCATGCCAAAACCCTTGCAAATATTAGCGAATATCATTCCGATTTTCCCTGTCCCTATTACTCCGACTGTCTTCCCGTGTAAATCGAAACCTGTCAAACCATTAAGCGAGAAATTGAAATCTCTGGTTCGATTATATGCTCTATGGATTCGCCTGACTGAAGTCAAAAGAAGTGCTATTGCGTGTTCAGCTACAGAATACGGAGAATATGCCGGAACATGAACTACATGAATTTTTCCAAAAGCGGCTCTTATATCTACATTATTGTAACCTGCTGAACGGAGGGCAATTAACTTGACTCCATTATCATATAAACTTTGTATCACTGTGCTGTTCACGGTATCATTGACAAAAACGCAAACGACATCACATCCTTTTGCTAATGCGGCTGTATTCTCATTCAATTTTGCCTCAAGAAATTTGAATTGTATATCATTCATCTTTCCATAAAACTCAAAAGAAGGCATGTCATAGGCTTTTGTATCGTAGAAAGCAACCTTTATCATCTTTTCAGCACCTCATTCGTAATCAATGCGTTCAATCTTGAAGATTACTGGACGAGTGCCGTCAGAACAGCATGTAATCATAGTATTTTCGTCTTTCATCCAGCCTTTCATTATTGAGCCGCCCTGCAATCCCGTATAAATATATCGTGCTATTGCGTCCCACGCTTCTGAACAATGCGGAATTTTAGGGCCGCCTGCTACTGTATCAGGGTCTGCTTTTGTTTTAGTTAAAGTATCCAGCCCCATATGCCAGAAGTCATCTTTACCGCCATCACGTTCAAAGATGAATTCATCGCCGATGTTATAGCACGGACACTCACCAGAATCTTTATCCACGCAATACTGAGCCTGCAATTCAGGATATAATTTTTTGTCGATTACCGTTAATTTCACTTTATGTTTCATTTCTCTGTCGCCTTATTCAAGAGTCAAGAGTAACGCCATTTTGAATTTGCTGTTTGCTCTAACAAAATGTTTCCCGTTCTTAGCAAACTTGAAATTTTCTCCGGCTTTAATAGCATGTTCCTTGCCTTCGTAGCCAATTATTCCCTGACCGTCAAGAGCAAAAATTAATGCTTCTCCGGGAGCTGCATGTTCTGAAAGTCCAGTCCCTTCATCAAAAGCCATAATAACAAATTTCATTTTTGGATCATTGATTAAATCCATATTCACAATTCGCCCTTCTTGATAAGGGACTAAGTCAGCTAACTTGAGAACTTCCCCGTCTTTTAAGTTCAAAGTAATACCCTCCTTTAATCTAATTTCAGTGTATACGCTTCCTGTAATCGTTTTTATACCAACAGGAATATCTATGGGAGTAATGAATCCTTCCATTTCATGTAAAACCCATTCCTGCCCGTCACCGTAGAAAATAATAAGCTCACCACGTGCGTTAAGAATAATTTTATTATACGAATAAATTTCCGCACTTATATCTGTATTTTCAGCCATCGAGAAATAATTTATCCCGAAATCGTCCGTATCAAGTACAGATTTTGAAACCGTACAGCCGACAACGAATTTATTATTCCCGGCAATAGAAAAAACAATGCCGTCTACTTCTTTCAGTTCAAAGACCTCCTGTAATCAACTTACTTTTATATTATAACGTTTTATAATATAAAACCGTTGCTCAAGCAACATATTTCATCACAGAATGACTTGAAAGTTTCGCCATGCCGTCAGAGCGGACAACATCGCACATAACCATCAATGAAACACTGAACGGGAAACGGAACAATAAGACATGAAGATATTCATAACAGCTTTGTGTCATAGAAGATTTCGGAAATATTAGAGCAGACAGCTCCAATGAAAATGTAAACATTAATAACAAATGTAACAGTAATAATGTCAGCAAAATTCCAATTCCCAAAGACAAAGCGCATACCGTGCTGAATATGCGGTTAGCCTTGTCCTTTTCACCGAGTCCTAATACTGTTGTGATATGTCCGACAGCACCGACTGAAATCATTACAGACAGGGAAGCGGCAATCTGATTCAGCGGCATTGATGCTCCGACACTGGCCATAGCTCCGGCACTGAGCAGGTAGCTGACTATTACGCCGTCAAGAACGAATCCGAGTTGAGACGACATTGACATTAAAAACGTAGGAATTTAATCATATGTAATCCACAACTGACCACTTTTGCAAAACCACGCCGCGCATTGTACAATTCCGTCATTGCTATTGTCAAAAGACTTATTCATCACTGGAGGCTGATTTGCATGGTTTACGGTTACGCACGAGTGAGTACAATGGGTCAAGCGCGAGATGGCAATTCGCTTGAGGCTCAGGAGAGCGCACTCCGGCAAGCAGGAGCAGAGAGAATATTCCGGGACGTGTACAGCGGGAAGCCAGAACGCCGTCCGCAGTTAGATAGGCTGTTAAAGGTCATTGAGAACGGGGACAAGCTAATCGTCACGAGACTGGATCGCATTGCCCGCAGTCTCATTCAGGGAGTGCAATTGCTAGAGACGCTCAGTGAGAGAGGCGTAATCGTTGAAGTACTGAACATGGGAATCATAGATGATACACCAACTGGCAGACTAATACGAAATATCATGCTGAGTTTCTCTGAGTTCGAGCATGACCTGATAGTACAGAGGACGCAAGAGGGCAAAGCGATAGCTCGTCAGAACGCGGACTTCAAGGATGGCCGTCCGAAAAAGTTTAACCGAGTACAACTGGATCACGCGCTGGAGCTACTAGAGACGCACTCGTACAAGCAGGTAGAGAGATTAACAGGGATAAGCATAACGACGATATACCGAGCGAAGCTAGAGAGAACGAAACGGGAACGCCTAAGAGAAGCACCCAGTCAGCAAGGCCAACAAGCATAAAGCGTAAGAGACATAGCCCCGACCAATCAGCCATAATCGCCAAAGCCCCAAACAGACCTCAGCAGACCGCCACAGCTCACGAAGACACGAAGACACGAACAGAGACTGAAGCCCTAAGAAGCTCCAGCCTCAGACAGAGAGATAAGCACTAAATGAGGATTAGCCTCTCTTACGTTTTCTCTTGCGCTTCGATTTCCGCCTACGTTTGAAGTACATCAACGACTTAATGCGTACCCATTTACGGAATTTCGGAAGGAGCAACGGTATGAAAAGCTCCTGAACTCCCTGATGCCCCCTCGACTTATGAGCCGCCCCCCGCGCTAAAACCAACTGATACAACGAAATGAGCGAAGCGACGCGCGCGCGCGTCATAATATAGAGCAGACTTGTGCCACTCTTTTTTTCAGGGAGTGAAAGTACATTCGCTTCTGTCTGTACAGGCTGTACAGGCAACGGCGGTAACGTCCCGGCTGCCTTGCGTCGGAAGTACGTCCTACGCGAAAAATCATACGCTAACCACGGTTTTCTGCGCTCTTGGTCGTGCGTCTCTCTATATTCTTCGCGAGTTTGTACAGACCGCTTTCGGGTCGTTACACACTTGCCCTCACATAGCACTTTCATTACCTTCTGCGCTTCAGGCGTTATCTGTAGCTTATGGATCAACGTACCCGTCTTTACGTAATAGTCCTTCGTGAACGCTGTTTTTACTGTCTCTATTGTGCATTCGGACGCAAACTGTGCGCCGCAGAAATTTATTAACTTCTGTGCTTTCTCGCAAAATTCTTCATAGGTTGTTATTAATCCGGCCTGTTTCGCTGAAACTAACGCCCAAAATACGCTCAGTTCTCGCACCTTTTGCGGTACGTCTCCGTTACTGTCCTTTTGCAGTTCTAGCCAGTGCAGGATGTCCACAAATCGCATTTGCGCTATTGCTCGGAAATCTCCGTACTTAATATGTGCCTCAACTGGAATTGCTTGTACTGCCCGTTTCAGTTGCTCAATGTCTTCTATCTGCGCTATCTTCAGTATTGCCTTTCGCGCTTCTTTTTCTTCCTGATATTTCTTGCACTCCTTCTGGGTCCAGTTTAATACCGCATTCGCTAGTCCGTTGAATGTGTACCGTTTCTCTAATTCACTATACACTAGACGCGCTGTCTCTCCATTTTCGTACACAAACCCCGGCACGGGCAGTAACGCTGTCGCTTTTAGATATTCGGGGTTCTCCATTGCCCCCCAGTCCTTGAAATAACCACACAAATGTTCCTGTACTGGATGCCATCTGGGTAAGGCTTTGCCCGGCAGTACTGATGAATACGTCCACTCTACCAGCAATTTTGTACCTATCTGGATTATCTGATTCGGCTCGTATATTCCTACTTCCCTGTATTCTGCACAACGCTTGAATATATTCGCTATCTGTTCCTCTAACGTTTTTCCGGGACATCTCGTCAGTATTACATAGTTGCAAGGTATCCATGAGATATAGCCTTTGCTTTCTTTTCGTTCCTTGCTTTTCAGTTCGCACAATGAAAGCAATAATCCTGACGTGCCGTAAAGTTCTCGCAACGTCTCGTGAAGCTGGTACGTTTCTATCCATTTCGCTCTTCCTGAAACTTCCGCACTTAGCCATGTCGCTCGCGGTCGATGATGATGTAACGTACTCAGTCTCCAGTATTCTTCGTCTGCTATTCTGAAATCCTCTGTATCTAATCTCGTCCCTTGTTCCGATTCGGGACGGATTATGTCGGCTTCGGCTTCGGCTCGTTTTGATAACGTCTGTCGCCATTCTGAAACACAAGCATTTAATTCTTCAGGCTTCTCCGGCTGGGCGTTTTCTAATCCCTCTATTAACTCCTTCAGCGTGATTTTTATCTTAGAGAAATATTCACGGTTGATTACGTGAACGTTTCTATTCATGATTTCGGGGTTCTTCTTATGGTTCTTCGTTCCTACAAGCCTTAGCACTCGTGCAGCGTCTACACTTGCCTCGTCCGCTCCTAGCGGTTTGAACAGCAAAAGCAATAATCTCTGCGCGTACTGCCAATATTCAAGTCTTGACCTCAATACTGCTTCGTCAAATATCCATTTCAGATGGACTCCTCCGCCCGAAAATACTACGTCATTCGGCAACGGTATCTTGTATTTCGCGCAATGTTCCTTTATCAGTTCTTCCCACTCTTCGGGAGTCGGATTCCTTGTTATTTCCGGCCTACGCTCCTTCAGTAGCTTGTAATCCAAATCTACAAAACATACTTGGATTGCCGCTAGGTTATTTACTCGCCTGTTGCTCCTGCTGAAAAATTCTCCTTGTGAGACATACATATCCCTCAAGTCAAAATCAGGATTCTTCACTAGCCTCATTATGTAATGAGGGAGGTCGCAAGCTCGTTCCCAATGATTACTCCAAGGCTTTTTCATTCCTTCTTTTATCATCGATATGCATACCCAGTTCTGGCTCGACGGGTGCATTCTCAGTACATCAACAAGCCAATCCGCCGCAAGCTCGCCGTGATGTGTGCTGAATACTTCCCATTTCAACCCTAACAGTTCATCTGGCACTTCAAGCGAACCTGTTTCCTTCAAGCCCAGTATGCGCTGAATATCTCGGTAGGAGCTTACCGTTACTCCCTCGTGTATATCGCGGATCAGTCTGTGATTTGTCTTCAGCTTCTTCGTCGTGTTCACTGAGCCGGGCATTGAGAACATCGCCGTCGCGCCTTTTCTCATATCTACTCCTAGATACCAGAATAGTTTGTAAAGCTCTCTCTGTATCCTTTCCCAGTCCTCATTGAACTTACTGCAATACGGGTCATCATCGTAAAATACCTTTTGCATTCTGTCCTGCCAATAAAATTTTACTTCGAGACCGTCAGGCGTTGACGTTATACATGGCTCTGGAAGTCCATGCTCTCGGCATATCGACAGCACTAATTCTCTTCCCTCTTCGGGCGTGGGAACATAATCAAGCTCTGATTTCGCCCACTTGATTATCTGTAAGTTGCAGTTGATTGACGCTACGTATCCCTTACCCTTCCACTTCGTATAATACGTCGCCGCTGAAATCCAGCTATCTCGGTCGCCGTAAAATTTCGGCAACACTTCATTCCCCGCATTTACCCTCAGCCATTTATAATTCTTGCGCCGTTTCGGATTTCCTACTGCTTTCCCTTGCCATAATCTATACTCTTCGCCCTTGCAATTATCATCTCTCAACGCCCGCTCAAGGCTGTCGCACCATAATTTTGCCCGCTCCTGTTCTTCAATTTCTAAGGCTGTTTTCTCAGTATGAGGCGGGGTCGCCTTACGTGTACGTCTGACTTTTGACGCTAGTTTTTTGCTCTTCTCCTTTGTTTTGCGGTAACTTTCGATTTCCCCTATCCTTAATGGCAGTCGTTTCACAAATTCTAGCGGTGATGAATATTCCTCTTCATTCCTGTAAATCGTTATTACTTTTTCACTCAGGTCAAATCCTACATAGCTACTGTTCTTGAAGCTGGACGCATAAAACATCTCCGTCGCGTCGTCGCAATCAGTTAAGTCTGTGCCTAATTCTGAAGCTATTTTGTCTTTTAACGTTCTCTGTACCCATTTCCATAATAATATTTCGCTTCCTGAAAATCCTTTAGCTAATTTCCACTTTACATAATATCCGCCTATTACATACTGAATTTCATTCGGGTGCGGGATTCTATGTTCACGGAAAATTTCAAGAAGGGCATCTCTCGCCTCTTCTACCGTGCTGTAATAAAATTTCTCGTTTTGGGGTATATATACAATAAGCGTCCTAATTCGCTCTATATGTTCTATGTCATGTTTAGGCTCGCTGTACTCCGCCAATGATATGCGGCAATCAATCGCGTCATAATTTCTCAGGCTGTCTAATATATTTTCAAGTTCTTCTCCAGCTTTGTACCACTCTACAAACTCCTTATACTCATAATCATATTCATCATTTACATGGTCAGGTGCAAATACTGATATAAGAACAAATCCACTGTTCTCGGAGGTCTCCGTAGGCTGACGATTATCAAGACAAGCAGAATAATCTTCCCGATTTTCCTGCTCTCTTGTTGCTTCTTTCTTCATCTGCCTACACCTCCTCATGGATTAAAGTTTTTATTCTTTATACCTAGTCGATTCGGGCGGGGCAACTAATTTCTGTTTTCCTATTAAGAGTACTAATAACAGTTTTTGTGTTACAATTATTAAAGACATTCACGCAATATAAATGCAAATGCGTTACCAGTCTTTATAGAGTGGTACTTAAAGACAAAAACAGAGTTTATGTTGCGGCCCGCCCTAGTGTAAAGGACTAGGGCATATCTATTTTTAAGGGACATTTTTGCTGTCCTCTTTTTCTTCGGGTTCTTCAAGGGGATAAAACAAATCACGCGCACTCATTCCCAAAACCTTCGCTACTTTTAGCAACATCTTATAGTTTGGCGATGTTTCCCCTCTTTCCCACAGTGAGACAGCGGAATTAGTGACTCCAACTGCACAGGCCAAATCCAGTTGTCTCATGCCAAGCTCCTGACGACGCGCTCTAATTGCACATCCCAAATCCATTCTTCCGCTCTCCTTTCTTGCAGGTTTATATTTGTTGTTAATTATAGCATAGGCTAGAGGATAACTTGAATACAGATAGACGAATCTATCTGTATTTCTATAATTTATCGCTTTTATCCGGCGCGTCTATCTTTGAACGTTCGGAAAATGTCTTATCCAGAAAGTACAATATTTGCTTCCCGTACACTGGCGGAAATCCGGCCGCAAATACTAACATGTCGCCGGGTTCGGTTATATTTTGGTACACGTCCTTTATCGGGCCGGGCAGTCTCATTATTTCGTCCGATGTTAATACTGCTCACTGAACAAAAGTGGCCTAAAAAAATTCTCACACACAGTTTACTTGACACACCTTTTTTTGCTAGGGTGCAAAAATCGTCAATTCATATGATTATATCCCTTGAACATATATATATGAAATGTATGACGTAAATTAAATATATGATTTAAGGAGAGAATAGAAATGTCGAGTACATACAAAAAGATGTTTAATTTGTTGATGGAATCCTCGTTATACACAGCTCTGAACAAAAGAGCGGCGCAGGAGCAAATTAAAAGCGGTAAGCGGGTAAGCGTAACAAGCCTAATAAATCAGATATTAACGGAATACGTTAGAGAAAGAGAGGAATAAAAAATGAGACTTTATGTTTCCGACCAAGCAGGTCAAAGTAGTAATTGTGTATATCAGTATTTAGTCGAAGTAACAGAAATATCAAGCCTTTTGTTGGCTGTTAGCGTGGATTACGTTTGTGCGGAGTATAAAGATAATTACAGAGCGACAAAGAATTTTATCCGAAGTAATTGTGTCGGAATGGATTTAGATAATGAACATTCAGATAATCCCGATGAATGGAAAACTGTTGAAGATGTGAAGAAAGCGCTTCCGAACGTAAGCTTCGCAGTCCATTACAGCCGTAATCATATGAAGGAAAAGGATGGGAAGGCAGCACGGCCTAAGTTCCATGTATTGTTTCCGATAGAAGAAATATCGGAGGCAAATGAGTATAAAGCTCTCAAGAAAAAATGTCTTGAAATATTCCCCTATTTTGATAAGCAGGCTCTTGATGTTGCAAGGTTCTTCTTCGGAACACCTGACCCTAAAGCTGAAATCATATCCGGCACTTTGACAGTAACAGAGTTTTTGCGGGCTTCTTACTCAAAGCCTTTAACGGTAACTCAAACCCCTGCTACAAATACATCGGTAAAACAGAAATCTTCAGCAGAAGTGATACCGCAGGGAACAAGGAACAACACAATGTACACTTCAGCTCTGTCATTATTGCGAAGTTACAAAGAAGCAGACGAAGCGTATACACATTTCGTAGAAAAGTCAGCCTGTTGTGAGCCTCCGCTAGACACTCAAGAACTTTCTCAGATATGGAAAAATGCAGTTAATACCTGTAATAAGTCTCCTAAAAGTATAAGTTCTAATTTCAAGCCTGATGATTACTCAGATATAGGACAGGCGCGAATAATTGAGCGTGAATATGAAAATCAGTTGAGGTATTCGGCTGCTACGGATTATTTAGTGTACAACGGAAGTTACTGGGAATGCTCAGAGATACGGGCGCAGGGATTAGCGCAGATTCTCACAGATAATCAGCTGGAAGAAGCACAGCAGTTCATAATCTCCTCATCAAAGAATTTTGAGGTTACTGGTGCTAAAGGACTTGTCGAAAAAATGGGAGAAAAAGACGCGCTTGGAATGTTCAGCGATGTGCAATTAGAGGCATACAGGAGCTACAAGGACGCATTGAGTTACCAAAAATATGTTATGAACCGCCGTAATGTCAGGAATATAAAATCATCATTGGAAGCAGCAAGGCCGATGCTTGAAGTTAAAATAGAAGAATTAGATAAAAATCCGTTCTTGCTTAATACTCCTTCTGCTACATATGATTTACGAGACGAAACCCGACATGAGCATAATCACGAAGATTTGATAACTCAGCAGACAGCAGTTGATCCCGGAGAATACGGGTTAGAGCTGTGGCAGTCAGCATTGAGGACTTTTTTCAATGGCGATGATGAGTTAATCCGTTATGTTCAAGAGATTACAGGGCTTGCTAGTATCGGGAAAGTATTTGTAGAAGCTCTGTTCATAGCGTATGGAGACGGTCGTAATGGAAAGTCAACATTCTGGAATGCTGTGTCAAAAGTACTGGGTACTTACTCATGGAGTATGCCCTCTGAAATGCTCACGTTAGGAAACGGGGAGAGCAAGAAGAACCAGAAAGCGGAACTCAGAGGCAAACGCCTTGTAATCTCTGCGGAGCTGGAAGAAAACGTTAGATTGAGTACTTCAACAGTTAAGCACCTTTGCAGCACTGATGAAATTACAGCTGAACGCAAATATCGAGACCCGTTCAAGTTTATCCCCAGTCATCAGTTGGTGCTGTATACTAACCATTTGCCGAAAGTAGGTTCCGGCTCTGAAGATGAAGGTACATGGCGCAGGCTGAAAGTAATTCCTTTCACAGCTAAGATAGAAGGCTCACAGGATATAAAAAATTATGCGGATTATTTGTGTGAAAATGCTGGAGGTGCAATTCTCTCATGGATAATTGAGGGAGCGCGAAGAATCATTAAGAAGGGCTATCATCTTGAGCAACCGCAATCAGTAATGGAAGCTACGGAGCATTACAAGAAGTCAAATGACTGGCTGTCTGATTTCCTTGATGATTGCTGTGAAATCGGTGAAGATTTCAAAGTTAAGTCTGGTGAGTTTTATACGGCTTATAGGAATTATTGCATTCAGAACGATGAACGCCCTCGCAGTACAAAAGAGTTTTACACATCGCTAGACCGTGCAGGATTAAGACGCAGTAAAGTTCAAGGTTCATATATGGCTGTTATTGGTGTAAAACTCAGAGATTAGTGTGTGGCATGTCAGGCAACTCTTTTTTTAAAAATATAATATAGCAAAAAAATTTTGATAAAAATATATATATTTTAAAAATCGACTAGCCTGACTTGCCGAGTTTTTTAGTGTCGAAGAAGAGCTTTTTTCGCAACGATTGAATTACAGACAAATTGCAGACTTTTTCAATCATAGTTCCAACGAGTTTGCGTTGCGGTGTTCTGCAAGCATCTTACAAGCGTTAATTTCCTGCGTCATAGGTATTGATTTAGAGAGTCATATCATGTTACGTGTGCATGATTTCTCGGTCTCCTGATAACCGATTCACGCTCATATACGAAGTGTGCTTCTTCTTTAGGTTAAGATAATGCGCGTTAATCTGTGCTAAAGAGCTTTTTCATTCTTCGCAGTTGTTAAATCTGCTGAGATAACGGTCTCTTTGATTTATCTGCCACGCCGTATTTCTCTGAGAGTGTTTACGTAAGGTATAGTGTTTGACGCTGTATTATCATGAGTATGTCATTGTGATTGTCATAGATAAAATGCAGTGTTAGAGAGGGTTTATGAGTATTTGAGACAAAATGTCAATAGAAAAGAGAGTGAATGCTGAATTTTTTGAGAGTGAATTGACAGACTGAAATTATGCTAGTAAAATATGTTGGGTAGTTGGGCTTAAAAATAATTAGCGAAAATATAAAAAGTACTAAAATATTTGAAAAAATAATTTACCTACACAAAACTATCTAAAAATTCCAAAAAAATAATGATAAAAACAGTCCAGCGAGAGAAATCGATGATGGAGTGATAAATCGATGACAATGTTATCGGACTTAGCAGGAGCAGAAGGAAAATTTTTGAGGAAGATGGTATCGTTCACGAGTATTGAGCCTGAAAGAGAATCAGCTGATGGATATGGAGTTTATCGTGTGAAAGGAAAATCAGGCGGAATTTTTGTGAAGTATTGGCTAAACGGCAAAAACATTATTAGCAGCCTTGATAGCGAGGAATTTCATAGCTGGCTGTGTGTGCATGGCACGGATGATATGACGAAAAGCAAAGTGCATAATGCAGTGTACAAGCTGAGAAATTTGGCAACACTTTTGAGAGATGAATTGCCAGAGCGAGATTTATATAACCGTATAGGTTATGAAGAGTTAAGCGACAAGAGCGAAAAGTTGTATCTCTGTCTTCACAATCGAGAGAATGAAGTTGTAGAGATAGATGGACAAGGTTGGCGTGTGATTCCTGAAATGACAGCGGGAGTGTTATTTGAGAATGCCGGGATGATGGAATCTTTATTCAGACCTGAACGAGGAGGCAGTATAAGTGAGCTTCGCGAGTTTGTGAATGTGAGTGAAGAACACTTCATGCTTGTTGTGGGCTGGTTGCTTGTGGCTCTAAATGTGAAAGGGACGATGGATTGTCCAATTTTATGGATAAATGCGCCTAAAGGAACAGGAAAGACAACAGCGACTAAATATCTGAAGCGGCTGATTGACCCAGATACAGGAGGAACAATAGCACCAGTAGCAAAGATACGAGATTTTGCAGCGTCAGTATCATCGAGGTTTGTCGTTGCAGTAGACAATTTGTCGAAGATTAGTCTGAAGATGAGCGATACTTATTGCCGGGCAGTAACAGGAGACACAATATCGCGTCGAAAGTTGTTCACGGATAATACGGTGAATAACGTGAACTTGCACGCCAGACTGATAATGAACGGAATGAATTACGCGCCTGCACGTTCAGATTTGCAGGATCGTTGCTTCCAGATAAAACTTGAGCGTTTGGGGAAAAAGACGCGGAAGACGAATGAAGAACTGGAGCAAATGTTTGAGCAGAGAGGGCCGCATATATTAGGAGCGTTGCTGGATGCGCTTAGTGCCGGATTGAGGAATCGAGAATATGAACCTGAACTTGGAGTAAATATGCGAATGAGGGACGCTTGTTGCTTCATAATGAGGGTAGCGAATACGGGAGTATTGCCGTTCAGTGAAGGAGAGTTCCGTAATGTTCTGAGGCAGCAGAAGGAGTATGCTGAGTCCGCTGATAAGGAGCCGTTGCACAGTAATACGATTCTGAGCTTGATATGTGACATGGCGAATGAAAAGTGTGAAATGAACGAGGATGTAGAAGAAGTTGAAGTTTGGAACGATTCTACGGGAAAATTGCTTGAAGAATTGTCGAAACGAGCATCAAAGTTGGAAAGAGCAGGAGAGAAAGGACTGCTGAAAGATATACCGAAAAGTCCGCAGAAATTGGGAGCTGAGTTATCAAAAGGTAAATCAGCTCTTGAGGAGAATAGCATTTATGTTGAGAGGGGCAATAGTCCTCAGAGCAAGCGGAAATCTAGCCGTCGTATGACACGGATAGTGTATAGGCCGATTGAGGATTATGAAGATTCCGATTGCGAAAAGATGGAGTCTGAGACGGATTCATCAGCTTCGGGATTAGCGGACGAAGTAGTGGACGTGAAAGATACGGAAAAAAAAAACGGAGATGAAATAGAAATGATTAATGAAGTGTCGGAAGCATCAGATGGTGTTTTAGTCATGACATTGAAAGGCGAACATGTTGTGTCTACTATATTGTCCTCGCAGGTATCGTCAATGAATGAAACTGAAGAGAAGATGAGGTATTTGCCTTCTCTGCTCAAATATGTTCCTCCTACTATAATTAGTGGTGTACGTGGAATAGGTCCTAATAGCGGTGTTCCTTTGGGTAAGTTAACGTGCTTGACGAAAGAGGAAATTCGATGTGCAGTAATGTCAAATGTATTTATAGTCCCATATGTAAGAATAAATACAGTTATCTGGGATAATTGGGATATATTTTATAGAAGAAAATATATTTGGACTGTAGTACGCTCGCGTCCAGGTAGTGTAAAAATATTACTTCCGTTCCCTGAGCTTCGTTTTCTTTTGTGTGAACCAACAGGTGAGAATGGTAATTATAGAGCTGTTATACTAAGTAAGTGGGGTAGACCAAGAGTGTTGCTTGCTTCCGGCTCATTAAAAGAGGCTTTAGATGCATGTGAAGATAAAATAGATGATATTAGATATAAATATGAAATATTTGTGAATGAAGCAAATCTTGAGATAAAAGAAACATATAGAGATGATATATATCTTCTTCCGATGAAGAAAGCGCAATCTATTACAATGTTTCAAGATAAGAGATATAAATTTGCGTTTAAGCATTGGTATCTGGGTATGTTAAGTCTTGAAATGGTACCAAAGGCTCCTGACTTTTTTAGTAATGGTGATCGAAAACCCATTTATCTGAATGATGACTTGTACGATAATGACGATTATGTAGATTTTGTATCTGAAGTTAATAAAATAACTAATGAATTTAAGATTAATACATTTCGTGGATATAGAGGCGATTGGTACTGGAATCAAGCGGATTATTCTTCTCATGTAGCGATTCAATTTATTGAGGATATAGGTTCTTTTGAAGAGAAATTTTTTAAGTATGATTGTCATGGTTTTGTACTAGGAAAGAAAAATTGGTCAAAGGATGAAAAAGATAAATTTTTATTCTTTTATAAGAATATAATGCAACAATTTTTCTCTATGCGTGAGATATATGTAGAAGAATCTTTAGATTTATTATCAGTAAGCGATATGAAGCTTATATTAACCAGTATTAGTAGATCATATATCGAGGTTGATATAGAAAATGCATATATTAATCTAAGAAAAAAATATACCCGAAAGAAATCCCCCACAAAAGAGGAGACTAAACTATTTGAAGAAGAATTAAAAGAAGAGAAGGCCACTATTAGCAAAATATCTTTAGATTTTGGTATATTGAAATATATTGAGGAATTGAAGGTAAAGAGTATATAAAAGTTAGTTTTTGTTGAAATAATGAAATGTATATGTCAAAAAACTAACGTGGGTAATAAAATCTCACGTTAGTTATATTTTATATTGTATGACGTAATGAAGTGTTGAAGTAGTATCTTCTCGATTTTCTTATGGTCAGCAGTTTCCGTGAAGTATAGTCTGAGAGGTTTTCCTGTCTCAAAGTACTTCAAGACTAATTTATTGATTCGCAGATTAGTGGATTGCCCGCCCTTGTAGCAAGCAGGGGGCGTGATAAAACCGTAACTGCCGAATCGGAAATCGTTGAATCTCTGCCGGAGATTGCGCGTCTCACCTATATACAGAATATTACGGTCTCCATCAGTCAGCAGGTACACGCCAGCGGCTTCCTCAGCGTTAATCGAGAAGCGACAGAAAGCTCCTGTCCCCTGTTTCAGGAGTTTCTTGTCGTTTTTGTGCCTGTACAGTTTCTGCGGGTAAAACTTTATTGCGCGGCCTTGTTCGTCAGTCTCAGGTATAAGCGACTGAATGAACTTGAAGCGGTAACCGAGTAGAACAATCTCATTACGCGCTTTTGGGCAAATCGCTGTGTTCGGGATTACGCAGAATCTTGATGTGCGCCCACGATTTGCGAGACTCGCCGATTACGTGCGACGAATTGAAAGAGACTTCAAGAATGCCGAAATTGCTCATATGCCGTATAATCTGCAACGCGCTTGACCTGTGCATACCTGCGTCTTCAAGCACCTTTGCGAAATCAACGCTGCCCTCGTCCTTGCCGCCCAAAGCCGCCGCAATAGCATGAAAAAGCCTCTGATGGGTGAAGCTGGGAAAGTATCCCGCGCTGTACGCCTTCGCAATCTGGCTTGAGGGTGAATAGTCCTCCGCGCTGTTGAGTGCGACCTTGCTCTTCGTTGCTGACTGTGCCTCGCTGACTGACTGTTTGTTCTTTGACATAATTAACCTCCTTATAGAATGAGGGGGAGTCAGAAAGCTCCCCCAATCCGTGAGACGGCTCTGAATCGCCATAGAGCTGCCAAAAGTGTTAGTGCTTCAATGCAATGATACTGAAGTCGTCCCGAAGCCTCTTGAGCGTCTTGTGAAAGAAGTCCTTGAACGCTGCTCTACGGTTGCTTTCGTAGTCGCCTGTGTCGTCAATCGTACCCTGCGGCGACCAGCGGCCATTCAGCTTGAACGAGTAGATCATCTGAGCGCGACCCTCGATTTTCACGAGACCCATTATCAGACGCTTCACCTTGCAGTACTTACGCGCAATGCTCCAGTCTGTACCGCTGATATACCCGCCTTTGTGCCACATGAGGACGTACTGAGCCTCGTTCGTCTTCCTGCGCGAATTGATTTTCCCGAACATTGAGACCTCCACATTAAACGGCTTCAGCGAGTTCCTCAGCAACTGCCTTGTTACTCTTGCGCGTGAGATCGGATTCAAGATTCCTGATGTCGTCAACTGTCCACTCCTTAGAGCCGCGTCCGTTCGTAACGCTCATGATGGCCTCCTGTGCCAGACGTGGCGCGTCATTCGGAGTGTCCTCGAACAGCTTGACGTACGCCTCATAGACCCTGCGCTTGTCGGCGGGTGCTGCCGGAGTGTCGTTGACGATGGGAGCGTCAATGCCTGTGTCGAGCCATTCCTTTAACGCGCGGCCAGTATCCTCTGTGAGCGTGAATACCTGACCATCAAACAGACTGGTACGATCTTTCGAGACTGTTACCGTATGCTCCATGCTGAGGTCGAACACGGTCGTGAACTCATAGTCTATTCCATCTCGTTGAACAAGACCCAGCCCCATTTTCTTTATCTCCGTCTTGCCGCGCTCATTCTGCACCTGCGCATACTCTGTCTTCGAGCGGATTGTTGCTATGATATGAAGATTAGAGCTGATTATTGCATCA
>JAFSLR010000230.1 GCA_017448375.1 Synergistaceae bacterium
CGCTTGAACTGCTGAGAATCGTTGCGATTCTGATGATTATAGCCTTCCACTTAGCGTACAAATCAGGCTTTAACTTCAGCGGAGGAAGTATAGTTGTCAATCGTTTATGGGTTCAGTTTTTGGGAATGGGAGAAAGTCTCGGCTATGTCGGCAATGATATTTTCGTCATAATCTCAGGTTATTTCCTCATTAAGTCCAGCCGTATAAATTTCACACGCCTGCTGAATCTGTGGCTTAGAATACTATTCTACTCTGTGTTGTTCTTCACACTGCATGTTATGTTCGGGCAGGAAACTTTTAGCTTCAAGGACACAGCCAGAGCTTTTATGCCCATAACTACGCGGCAATGGTGGTTCATGACTAGTTATTTCTTCCTGTACATTCTTCATCCTCTCTTGAATGACGTTATCCGCAACCTTAATCGCGAAAATTGCAGGAAATTCATCCTACTTCTCCTAGTGTCGTGGGGCATTACTCTTCTCACTCATCCTAATATAAGGTTCAAGCATTATCTTGACTTCATATGCATGTATTCTTTAGGCAGCTACATAAGGCTTTGGGCTGACAAGGTGGGGAGCAAGAAATATATATTGCTGGGAGCTTTTGCTATGGCTGCTAATTTCATGTGTATCGTTAAATTCGTTCCTCTTAATATGAGCGGAATATACCCTGAAGATTATTTTCATGCCATGACAGGGGCGTTGAACATTATTGCTTCTGTGTGTATGTTTTTGGGCTTCAAGTCTCTGAATATCGGTAACATCAGAACTGTAAACGTTGCGGCTTCAGCAGTGAGCGGAGTATATATGCTTCATGACCACGCTTTTGCTGTAAATTTCTGGTGGCATCGCGTATTCAAAGCGGCAGAATTTCAGGACAGCCCGTATCTTATACCGTATATGATTTTCGCGGTGATTATCGTATATGTTTCCTGCACGATTATTGATCTTCTGCGGTCAAGACTCTTCCGTGCATTATCACGAGGGCATCTCTCATAGCTTATACTCTGGACAAACAGTAACAACCGCAAAATATATTCATCCCGCAAAACTTTCACAGGAGGGATATTTTCCCATGAGACTCACAATAATATTCATGGCCGTATGCTTCATGTTCGTATGCGGAACTGCATTTGCCGACATGCTTCCCGCAAAGAGCTTCACTGACCGCCAGCCCAAGACCCACAACTCCAACCCTTGGGGACTCGTTTACGGGGACGCAATCACAGAGAACGTTCCCGGCAAGGTCAACATTCACCCAATCAGCTATCAGCTCAACGGGATAACCATTGCCACGAATGTCTACACCCCAGCAGGCTATGACGCGTCAAAGAAATACCCCGCTGTAACAGTCGCGCACCCTAATGGAGGCGTGAAAGAGCAAGTTGCAGGGTTATTCGCGCAGAGACTCGCTGAGGCCGGGTATATCGCAATAGCTGCTGACGCGGCGTATCAGGGTGAAAGCGGTGGACTCCCTCGTCATACCGATATTCCTTTCTTCAGGACGGAGGATATTCATGGGATGGTCGACATACTCACGATATATCCGGGTGTTGACGTGAACAGAATCGGTATGCTTGGCATTTGTGGCGGAGGCGGCTACACCATCAACGCGGCGAAATCCGAGAAGCGCGTGAAATCCGTTGCAACAATCAGCATGTTCAACACTGGGCGCGTAAGGCGTGAGGGATATATGAGCAGTCAGATACGCGACATTCAGGAGAGACTGACTCAGGCTTCATTTGCGAGGGGAGAAGAGGCAACTTCCGGGACGGTTGACTTTGACTCGCTCACGGATGAAGCAATCGAAGCAATCACGAATGACCTTTACCGCGAGGGCATGAAGTATTACGGCAAAACTCATAGGCATCCCAATTCGACATTTGAATACACGCGCTACAGCCTCACCGAGTTAATGTCATGGGACGCAACAGACAACATCAAGCTGATTAACGTTCCATTGCTCATGATGGCCGGGAGTGTTGCTGACTCGCTCTACCTGACTGAGGACGCAATCGAAAAGGCTACAGGCACGAATGACAAGGAATTGTACCTAATTCCGGGGGCATTCCACATTCAGACGTATTATGTTCCTGAATTTGTCGAGATGGAAGTGAACAAGCTCAAGGAGTTTTTCGGGAGAACTCTGTAATGAGGGGGCAATAAATTTCGCGCTGACGAGGATATTGCATTGAGAGAAATCCCCGCAGTCGTAAAAGGCCGCGGGGAAAATTCCGAAAAGTTACCGTGCTTTACGTCTTACCATTAACGCCGACAACAAAATCACAGTGCCTGACACAGAAATTCCCGCTTCACAGCCTCCGCTTGATGAGTGGTATACAGTACCTTCTGCGTTCTCCTGAGAGTCTGCGTTATCCGGGTCAACCTCGCTGTCATCCGCCGTGTCAGAGTCAGAGTCGCCATCAGGAATATTTCCCCTGTAAGGATGACCGTACACAGCCTCATACACCACATCAAGTAGCGCAGGCCGATACGTTAAATCACACCACACGTTGCCGAGTCCCGCCGCCCTTATCCTGTCAGCAGTCTCAGCATCAACCGTAACCTCAAATGAGTACGTCTTATGCGGGAACAGCGTAAAGTGCTTCGAATAACTCGTTGTAGTGTAAGGGATATGTTCACCCTCCCACAAATCTTTATCGTAGAAGAACGAGCAAAATTCCACATCGGGCAGCTTGTATTCCATCTCGTTTGTGATTGCAACCTTCATTGTGAATGGCCCAGTCTTATCCTTCACATACTCGTTGAAGAAGTCAACCCATGAGTCTTTGTCGTTGTATCTCACTTTCGGGAATTGGACAACGCTCAAAACATACTCTATGTCCTCACTAATCGTTGTGCTTGCCCTGAAGTTGCTTGCTTTCGGAGCTGTATCACTGCCCTCAACATCGAAGTCAAAATACCCCTGATTGTTTCCGCCGGGATCTTGTGTGCTGCGGTTCTTGTGGACTTCATCGCCGGAAAACTCAATCTCAGCATAAAGATAGTAATTGCCGTCCTCCGTTATGGTCTTGATAGGAGTGAAGTCAATACGCGCCCATGCCTTATTGTTGGCTTCGTTCGTGCCGTCAGCAGACCAGCCAGACATGTTGATTGTGTCAGATCCGATGAAATGTTTTGAGCTGAGGGATGACTCCTGTTCCTTGTCCGTTACCCAGTACAGATTGACCTTTACGCCGTTTGCATCTTGGAAGCTCGCGTTGTAGAGCGGAATCTCGACTCTGTAGTTCGCGCTGGCAAGAAGTTTGTTCGAGGTGTACTTGTTGTAGTCCTTCGCGTAGAATCTAACGCCCTTCATCGTCATTGCTTCTGCGCGGCTGTTATTGACTGTTATTGACTTTGAATTTCGGCATTACTGCGCTGTCTTGTCCTTCTGCTACTTTGAACTTATACGGCAGGACAAATGACGGGTCAGGCTTCGTTCCGTAAAGGCTTGTGGTTCTGTTGAAGAGATTTTTGTCCCTCTTCAGATTCTTGACGGCGAAAGCATTAGCGATTGCTCCGTTCTCCAGAATGTAAGCGGCAAATTCAACAGTGTAGCCTTGATGCAGAGGCACTCCGTCATAGTTGGGGAAATGGAAGCGTATTTGCTCGTTGGTGCTGTTTGTCCTCGTGTAGGTCGGGCCTGTCTCATTCTCTGGAACGTCAATAAGCGTTTTCCCGAACAATGAGCCGAAAGCGTTTACGGTGTCCGTGATAAAGCCGGTCGAAACTTTCGTTGACTCCGTCTGCTGATGTTCGGTTGCGTTCGAGAACTCTGCTTTCACGTCCTCACCTGAGTCACCTATCTGCTTTTCCCGTTTAGGCGACAAAGCATTTTTATCGGCGTTGTAGCCCTCGACATTCTCAACGCTTGAAGGATACGAGAATATATTTCCGTTCTCGTGCCTCGGCTGGTAGAGGTTGGTATCCTCATACGTCTTTGGTGAAACGTCATCATACAGCGTGAACGTCATGAAATCCTGTTGGGCAACGTATTTGTCCGTCGCGTCTCCATGTGGGTACAGTGTCGGAAACTATCGGATAACGCCAGATATTTTGCGGTGCTGACACATATTCAATCGCATCGCTGCGGTGTGTAGAGAGGCGGTGCATGTCCGTAACATTCTTCGTTTCCTTGTCAAAACCCTGCTTGATGTGGTCAACCTTGTCAACGCAGCTGTCGATGAAGCTCGTGAACTTGTCCACATAGTCGACAGCTTTACCCACCTTAGGGATGAAGCCCGCAAAAGTTTTCACAAGGCCGTTCATAGTTTTGATTTTGTCGTTGCCGCCGATTATGTTGTTCGCCATGTCCTGGTCAAGCGCAAAAATTGTCTCCACGCTGTTGTGAATGTCGAAATTCGTCTGAGACCCTTCACTTGATGAGGATACTTTCTCGTAGATTGTCTCCATGTCGTTGTGGTACGAGTAGTTTACCGGCGTTGTAATAAGAGTTTTTCCGTCCTCAGAGATATTATCAACGTGATACGGCGCACCCTGAAGCACCATCATGTAGCTAATATCATCATCCTTGATTATGTGCGTTGGACTCCCAAGAGCGACTCCCTCGCCGACAAAGTCCGCTGTTACGAGTGCTGATGTATGCTGTGCCGAAAACTGCTTCTCTCGGCTGAGGCTTGAACCGTTGCTCTTGTAGAGGTTTATTCTCCCTCCATCAGAATTACGCAGACGCACTACGACATCATCACGAAGTTTCGATTTCCCCTGTGTCCCGAACATAGGCCCTGCAACAATGGATATTTCATGTTCAACAACTGGGTACAGATAGGCGTTTTTATCAACGGGCGCAAGATCGCAATTCTGAAAATCGAATGGATATTTAGTGTCCATTATTACTTCGCCGTTTCCATTATGTGTGTCACCTGTGAAGCTGCGAGTGCTGCGAGAATATAGTTTTTCAGCATTAACACTTTTGGAGGCAAGAGTAACAGAACCATCGAATTTCAGTGCGCCATTGGAAGCCTTTAACAGCAAAATATAAGGGTAGACATCATAATTGAAGTACTTGTTGTCCTTGCCTGCCTCACCTTTGTAGGTAAACGTGATGTGCCATTCAACGTGACAGAATTGCTTCGCTTTGTACCCGGCAATTACCACCTCGTCAGTTCCGTCTCCGTCAATGTCAGCAGCAGCGGCCTTCAGCCCACCAAATGACATTTCAAGTTTTTTCTCGTAGCCGTATTGACCTTTGCTGAGAACAGGAACCATCACACCTTGCTGATACGTTTTACTATACCCCTCTGCCCAGAACTCTTGTTTTGAGAAGGAGTAATCCTGACGCACTGAATCCTTGCTGTTGAAACGGCCATGCTCGTTGTCCCACTTGAACACCTTAGTGTGAAGAGTTTTGACCGTGCCTCCGAAGAAACCAAAACTGTCATCACCATTGCCGTCGCGTTCACTGGCAGGAAAGTCGCCCTGAAAGATTAAAGCCAGTTCGGTCTGCTCGTCCGAGTCAAAGTTTCCGGCCACAATATCAGCACCCGGTACTCTGTTCCAGCCGTTGTAGCACCAATAATCAAAGTAACCGGGATATTCATACCAGTGAACTACCGCCCCTCACGGAATTGGCGGCTTCCTAATTCTACGAGGTTGCGCCGCGGTGTTCTGCCAACGTCTTACGTCCTCTCCAAAGGCGTTAATTCCCTACGTCCCATAGGTACTATATTCATCTCTTTTGCGCTGTCGGAATTCTAATTCAGATTTTCCTGTTATTCAGCATAAAAATATTATATCACTATCGTCGGCATTCCTTACTCTCAGCAACGGAGGAGCGGTGCATTGCTCTTTATCAGGGTCGATTTCGTCAAGTTTCCTGTAATCTACTTCGCCGTTTTTGTTGGTGTACAACGCCCAGAAGTCCACTCTCGAATCGATCCACTTGTCGCTGAATTTCACGGCTTTGCCCAGGTTGTCGTTCGTTGTCTCCATTGATGCAACAGCTACAAGCTCACCGTCAAAGCCCTCAACGGATATTCCCGCCTTGATGTCCTTGATGAAGCCGGAAGTTGTGCGGCCGTACTCTCTGGGATAATGCCACATTGCGAATCTGGACTGTGAAATATTCCCGTCCTCATCTCTTCCTACTTTCAGGAAATAAAGATAATAAAGCCAGTTGGAGCAATTACCAGAGCTATTCCAGTATTGGGTTCTTGTTGAGCTGATTACGACTTTCTGATTTCCGAAAGTTGTCTTTGAGACTGCCGCCACAAGTCCGAGATCGTAGCCATTGTTCGTACTTTGGAAGCCGCTTATTGTGCCGAGCGATTTTTCTGTGTTGCTGTGGCCTATGTCGTAGGTTAATTCAAGCTCCTGCCCGAAATCCGCAACACGGAAGTACGAGTTCTTCGGAAGCTGAATGTTCGTGTCATTCGCTGAAGCGACTCCGCCCGCCACCCTGACAATGTCGGAGATCGTGCTGATGTTCCTGCCTCTGACTTTTACGGCCTCTGCCTGACAGCTGACGAGCAATGACAGAAGCAGCAAGAGACATATGGTTTTGTGCTTCATGTTTTCCTCCCGTAAATTCTGTTGGGTTAATGTGAGAGCAGAAAAAAATTTTTCCGCCATGAACAAGCGCATTCATTCTCCCGGAATTTCACGGTGGAGGTTTTGAGAGCTGGGAAGGATTAGAAGGATGGCCAGATTTCAGACAACAGTTAGCCTTGCCCGAAGTCCATTATGATTATATTTCTTCTCATTTGTCAAGCGTGAATGCTGTGAATTTTTGCGGGATGGTGTGAACATGCAAAAGGTTGCGCTCGCTAGTGTTCCGCCTGTGCAACGCGGTACTCTGATGATGTGGAATCTTGCCGGCATCATAAGGCACATCCTCTTGCGTGGGAATTTTGGGGCAATTATAGCACACATCCACGTTGGCATTGAGGCTTGACGGTGCATTCTCAGGTGATGTGCGATTACTCCTCCGACATGGCCAGCAAAAATTTCTGACGGCAAAACGTTAAGGCCGCCCGTTTTTTCACGCCGCGTAATATAATTGTTGCAATATCTCAGAATATCATTTCAAGGAGTTAATGAAAGATTCTATGCGCATATCCCCTAATGACGAACGCGAAAATTTCATCGACACCATAAAGCAACTAGGCAACAGCGCAATCCTCATTCATTGCCGCAATGACGGAAAGCACGAAGCCTTATACATTTCCCCCGAATACGTCTCAATGATGGAGGATACTCCCGAAAACGCCGCAAGCTATGACGACTTCACCCCATCGATTCACCCTGATGACATACCGTTAGTGAACTACATGCTTGAACACCATGAATCCCCCGACAAAACACCGAGCATACAGATACGCAAAATCACAGCGAAGGGAAATACAATCTGGTGTAACGCTCATTACGCATTTATCACCGTTGCTGAAGAAGATTACGTGTATATTACGTTCTCCGATATAACTTTGTTCAAGAATTACGAGGAGAAAATACGCACGAGCTACGACTCAATCGGGCAGAATTTTTACCATCAGGACAAATTCACGCTTGGAATGTTCAGAGC
>JAFSLR010000231.1 GCA_017448375.1 Synergistaceae bacterium
GGACGTATGAACTTTATCCGCGACGCTTGCGACAACAATAACGTTACAGGCCCGGCCGTGATTAGATCAACAACCTTCGCGAACAATGACCCCATGAACGGCAGCAGCAATCCTATAACCGGACGGAATATCGCGTTCTCAATGTTCAGCCATGACGGCCACAAATCAACGTAACGTATCTCGCCTTTAACGCTCTCGGACTGAAGCACTTTCCGTACAAACAGGAAGTATACTGCGACTCCGATTGTGATTGAGATTAACGCGCCTTCGAGATTCTCAAACGTAAAGTAATGAACCGTGTGATGATGTTCCGGGCCTCTCATGAATGATGAGCCGAATATCGCTATCTTGTCGCCGATCTCTGACGTGAAGAATCCTATCGCAGGGAGTATTAACGCCGAAACAGTGAGTACTATTGCGTTCATCCATGAGATATAGATGTCCTTCTGGTGCATTCCTTCAGCGGGCTTTGCGATGAACAACGCGATGAAAAGTTTTATCACATAAGCAGTTGTGAGTCCCCCCGAAATCAGGAAGAGCCATTCACACACAGAGAACATGAATTTTTCCGCGCCTATCGTCATGAATGGGAGAGTCCCTGCCCCGTGCGATAATGCGTGCAAATGTTCAACAATAGCCTCATGGATTAACGTTTTCCCCAAATAGCCGTTGATTAACGGGAATCCCATTAACCCAAGTCCGCCCATAATGAACGCGAACATTAAAACTTTTTTCCCACGACCGAATCCGCGAATGTCATTGAGATTCAGCTGATGAGTATTCATGTGAACGACTCCCGCGCAAAGGAACAATACCAGCTTTATCAGCGAATGACCGACCATGTAAAGAATCGTACCCCTAACGGCCAAATCATTATCATGTCCCAAGAAACACTGCATAGCGATACCCGTTAAGATGAATCCTAACTGGGACATTGACGAACAAGCAAGAGTCCTCTTAATGTTGACGGAGAATACCGCAAGCACTGCCCCAAGTACCATAGTTATAACCGCAAGTATAAGGAGCATTAACCCCCATCGCGAATCGTGAAGGAATATTCCTGATGACAATACGATGATCCCGAAAAGCCCCGACTTTGTGAGCAGCCCCGAAAGTAACGCGCTTGAAGGAGCAGGGGCGGCAGTATGTGCAGTGGGAAGCCAGATATGAGACGGGAATATTGCGGCTTTTGCGGCGAACCCAACGAACACTAAGAATCCCGGAATATATAGCGGTGATTTGTCCTGAAGCGTGAACTTTGCGAGAGCATCAATGTCAAGCGTACCCGTGTAGTTATAGAGGAGTATTAACCCCGTCAATGTAACGAGACCACCTATTATCGCAATGGCCAAGTATGTCTGAGCTGCCCTTTGAGCGTCTTGCGTTTCGTCCTGAACAACCATAATGTACGAGAAAAGCGACATCATCTCAAAGAACATAAAAGTTGTGAACAAGTCCCCCGAAATGAAAACGCCCATAATTGAGCCGAGAGTCAAAAGCACAAACAAGTAATAGCGGTTACGGTTATGATGATGAGCTAAATATTCGCGGGAAAATATCGTAGTCGCCGACCACATGAAAGCGATTATAACGGCGTAAATGAATCTGAAACCGTCAATCTTGAATTTCATTCCCAGACCGCAGACTCCCGGAATGATTAGCTCAGAGCCTAGACTCCCCCATAACGACAGAACCCCGGCAAGCTCAATTAAGCACACAGCATCGGCCATGTAATCGCGGACGAGTCGACTTTTTTTCCCGGCGTAATATGACGCGAGCCCGCCGAACATAGGCCATAAAACGAGGAATAGTAGCGCATAATTTCCCCTCATGAAATTTTCCCTCCTGAAAGTTTTTGTGATTGTTGAGATTGGGATATATTATACGTGAATTGAGATTTTCACGCGCACTTGTCGCAGGAAATATATTTTGTTATATTTAATATTCATTCCGCGAAAACAGGCAAATATAACATAAAGAGGTTTTCAAAATGTTTCAGACATTCGGCGACAGAATTACAAACTGGATGAAAAATCCCAATCAGTTATATCACAGGCCGTTTCACGTGATAGAGAATATATACTTTGTCGGAACTGACTGGGCAGCTGCATATCTCCTCGACACAAAAGAAGGCTTGCTCCTCATAAACTCAACAATGAGTGAGACAGCTCCAATGATGATTGAAAGCATAAAGGAATTAGGCTTTGACCCGAAAAATATCCGTAAACTTCTCATAACTCACGGACATTTTGACCATTGCGGGGGAGCGCGGGCAGTTCAGGAATTAAGCGGCTGTGAAATATGGTTAGGGAAGCACGATGAATTTTTCTTCACTGACAGAAGGGACATGATATTGTTTGAGGATCATGTGCCGGAGTTCAGGATTACGAATTTCTACGATTACAAGGGAGTTATTGATTTCGGCGGCGTTCGGATAAAACCTGTACACTGCCCCGGACATACTCCCGGTACAACGTCATTGTTCTTCGACATTCAGCACAAAGGCGAAACACTTTCATGCGGTCTTCACGGCGGAATAGGATCGTCATTCCTCGCGCGTGATACGTTGTCGAGAATCGGCGTTCCTCTCTCAGTGCGTGATACATATCTGGACAGCATCGAAAAGGTGAGGGACATTAGGGTTGATGTTGTGCTGCCGGCATACCCGGGAATTTTCATCGGCCATGACTTCTGGGGAATCTCGGAGGCTGATGACGGGAGCGGGGACGGGTTCATTGACTCTGAGGCTTGGGGGAGAATGCTTGACGCTAAACGTGATGAGATACTTGCGTTAATGCTCCGTGAGGAAGAAGAATTATAGCGCACAAAAAACCGGGGGACTCTCTGCGAATCTCCCGGCGTTTTTTCGTGAAAATATTTACGCCTCGCCGCGCCTCTTTGCCTGCCAATGCTTGTAGCCCTCAGTTTGAGTCACAAAAAGCACAA
>JAFSLR010000232.1 GCA_017448375.1 Synergistaceae bacterium
AGGAATCGGCTCAACAGTTCCCGAACTCAAAGCATTAATCCCCGATGATTCCCCCGTAATCGAAAAGTTAGAGTTCTCCTGCTGCGCTAACCCCGGATTCGGTGATGCGTTCCTCAACCTTCGGTTCAATTCCGGCACGAAAGACACCGTTATACTCTTCGGAATCGAGACTCATATCTGCGTCCTTTCAACCGCTATTGACCTTATGGAGAAATATAACCTTCATGTCGTCGTCGCTGCTGACTCATGCGGAAGCCGTACCCCCGACAATCATTCGCTCGCACTTCAGGCTATGCGCGATGTCGGCTGTCTCGTAGTCCCAACTGAAACCGTCATATATCAGCTCTTGGGCAGGGCTGGTACTCCGCAGTTCAAAGCCCTTTTGCCGCTCTTCAAGTAAGACATGCGAAAACCCGCCGTATTGTTCGGGCTTCTTTTGTTCTACATTTTCTTCAGGGGTATAGGCTCTCACGGATTGATTGATCCCGTAGAGGGCATTAACGCTTCTATATCCATACACATGGCCGGAGGAGGAAATTATTTCGTCCCCAAAATCGGTGAGTCTTTAGCGTCAGGTAGGTCAATGGGATTCTGGTGGCTCTCGGTTATCGCTATAGATCTTGCGGGATGGAGCGAGTTCACAGTGAGATTCTTCCCGGCTCTTGCGGGTCTCTTAATGGTATGGGCTTCGGCTAAAGCTGCACGGCCTTACAGCGATGATTCCGTGCGTAAATCCTGGCTCGCTGCGTGTGTATGTGCAAGCATGACCCTGTGCTTCATAGTCTCTCAAATCAATTCGCCTCATTCACTCTATGCTTGCTTAATGGGTATAGCTATGGCGGGTGCAGTACTTTCGGGCGAAAACAAACGAAAGCTCATTATGTCCCATTGCGCTATATCATTTGCGTTTATTTCTTACGGCTTCGAGGGATTATTCCTGCCTCTATTGGCGGTTATGATTTACTGTATCATCTCTGAGGACTGGGAAATGATGAGAGACTTCTTCACATGGCCGGGCGGTATCATAATCACAATAATAGTTTCAGGATTATATTTCTCTGCACTAATCATCACTAACCCCGAAATAATACATTTCATGAGATGTCAGAATTACACTTACACTTTCGGCGGACTCGCTGGGGCAATGATGTTAATCTTCGTTTCATTCGTACCCTTTCACGGTTTCATACTAAGGGCAGTATATGAGATTTTCCCGCGCGAATATCCCGCTCAGAAATCATATGAGCTTTTTATGTTCGTATGGGCGTGCGTTTTTGCTATAGCTTCATTGTTGACGGGCGATTTATTGTCAATGGGCGCATGTATTCCGGCGTTGTCGGCGTTATTGGGGCGTAAAATTGACTCGTGGCTCAATCAGCGGAGCTTTCATTCTATGCGTTATGCTGTGATGTTTAATATTCTGATTATTATTCCGGTTCTTTATTGCTTCCTGCCGTTTACGCTTCATAATTTCCCAATGCTTAAAGCCTCTATGATGTCGCTTGTCCCTTGGGGAATAGCTGAGGCAGTATTTCTCTTTGCGTCATGGTATTACACTAAGACACGTCAGCCGGTGAAATGGGCGCGCAATGTCTCAGCTTCAGCAATAATATGTCTCATGCCTCTTGCGGGAATCTTCAATCTTTCGGCAGGATTATATTCATCGCATGATTCAGGAATAAGACTCAGAGAGACTCTGAAACGAAATGACATCATCTTGCAGTACGGCGTTAATCACCCGTCAATGTATTTCTACACTCTGAGAAACTCATGGATAATAAGTGCTGACTTGACACCAGGTGTTGCAGAACGTAAATTTACAGCACAGGTATCGGCAATCAATAATTTATGGGGAGGAAAGAACCGCGTTTTCCTCGTAATGCCGTCCGAAATGAAGCCGAACCCGCCACTGCCCCAGAATGTTTTTCACATACTGGAAGGGAACGGACTGTTACTTTTAAGCAATCAGGAAAATTAATAGGAAAGAAGGAATTTATTTTGCGTAAAATTTTAACTGCTTTAATCATCTGCGTATTTATGTGCGGCATATGCTCATCAGCAGAAGTCAACCCCGATCCCGAAATCCATAAGGTAATCGGCGGTCTATATTCTCTCGTTTCAGCAATGGCCATTAACGGTGAAACTGCTACAGATGTCAGGGCGTTGCGGAAATATTTTTCAAACGTTCCGGCTGAATGGCTCGACTCCGTCCGTATTGAGCGCGTCAACAACGATTTATGGGCTGGAGTCTCTGTCGGGAAATACTCAACAGCCCGTCAATATCTCCGTTCAAATTCCCCCGAACTCGGAATCACTGACTCCCCGTCAGGCTCTGAATGGATGAGCGGTGATTTTGCGTGGCTCAAAGCAGGAAGCATTAACGGCGGAAAGTTCGTACCGTTACAGCTCACGGCCTCTAAAGGTTCGGGGAAAGACGCGGGAATTATATTCTTCAGCGTTGACGGCCATAACTGGTGGAAGTCTCACCCTTCATTGAACGCTAAATCATCTCAGGAGGCTTTAAGGCGTTGGGGCGTGAAAGCAGAAGGTCTCCAAATGCCCAATGAAACACGCCGGAGCATCTATGATGAAGTCAGGCCGACAGAAGTACGGAAGCCCGCAGACATTCACACGGGTAGAAGGCACGAGTTCGGAGAAAGTTATGATGTAAATATGGGAGACGTAATCTTCAGTCCCATACCGCACACAACATATAACGATTCATTTTAAGGAGGAAGAAATTTCATGTCAGTATTAATTTGCGGGGGTGCCGGGTACATTGGCTCCCACAACGTAAGGGCATTCACTGAGCACGGCGATGATGTTATTGTCGTCGACAGCCTCGAAACAGGACACAGGGCTTCAGTTCCCGAAAGTATCAAGTTCTATGAGGGCGATATTCGCAACTCGGAAATTCTCGACAAGATTTTCACGGAGAATAAGATTGAGGCGGTAATACATTTCTGCGCGTATTCACTTGTAGGTGAGAGCGTTGACAAGCCGTTAAAGTATTTCAACAACAACGTAGGCGGAATGATTACCCTTCTTGAGGCAATGCAGAGACATGATGTAAAGCGCATAATATTCTCGTCAACAGCAGCGACTTACGGAGAGCCGAAACGAGTCCCGATTCTTGAGACAGACCCCACAGAACCCACGAATCCTTACGGCGAAAGCAAACGCATAATGGAAAAAATGATGAATTGGGTATCACGGCGTTATGACATTCGCTATGTCTCACTGCGTTATTTCAACGTTGCAGGGGCGTGGCATGACGGGACTATCGGCGAGGATCACAGGAACGAGACTCATCTCATACCGCTGATTCTTCAGGTGCCTATGGGTAAACGGAATCATGTTACTGTTTACGGAGACGATTACCCCACGAAGGACGGAACATGTATACGCGATTACATTCACGTTGAGGACTTGGCGAAAGCTCACATTCTCGCGCTTGAATATTTGCGTTCCGGCGGTGAAAGCAACATCTTCAACTTAGGGAGCGGAGACGGATATTCAGTTATGGAGATGATTACGGCAGCACGAAAGGTTACAGGCCACGCAATTCCCGCCCAAATCGGCGAAAGGAGACCCGGAGACCCCGCAAGACTCGTAGCAGACAGCACAAAGGCACAGAATATTCTTCACTGGAAGCCGGAAATTACCAGCATGGAAGATATTATTGCTACGGCGTGGAAGTGGCACAAGTCCCACCCTAATGGCTACGCAGACTAACATGAGCGTATGGGGCGGAGTCCTGGATTCATGTCCGGGACTCCTCTGCTGTGTCGTGAACATTAAGGGGAAACTCCTTCACGCGACTAACGGCTACAAGGCTGTTGCAGGGAGGTTATTCGGCCATAAGTGCGACGAAGGAACGCTCTATCCCCCATTAATCACAGATATAGACATCGGCATTCATGATGCAATGACGGCTGCTTGTCTTGGTGATACGAACGCAATCGAAATCTCAGAGAACGGAAAAATCTGGGAGCTTACAGCCTCGCCCCTTAAACTTGACGGCCAGAACGTTGCGGGAGTCGTATTGCGCATAGCCTCCGAGATTCCCCGAAACGAATCGCCAATGCTCCCCCCGGTGATACAGAGCAATCCCGAAATCCTTAACTCCGTACCTTTCAGGGCAGGAATCGTGAATCACAGCGGAGTATTCATGGCCGTAAACAAATTCCTTGCCTCATGCGTAAGGGCTGAGCTTGTCGGGCGTAATATCCTTGAGCTTGTCTCACCCGAAGTAAATTCTGACATAACGCACATGCTATTGAAACGTTCGGGTTCGGCTGAATGCACAATGCCGGATATTTCTGCTGCTGAAAATTTCAGTCCCTTTGACCTTATACCGTATATTGATGAGGAACTCAACGAAATTCCCGGAGACGCTGAAATCGATTCACAGAGGCGGATAATCATACATGCTTCCCCGATTGAATGGAACGGGACTCAATGCGTAATGCTTACGTTCGAGGACGTTACCGACATAAGGCGGACTAATGAGCAGCTTAGGAGGCTTTTAACGGCTGACACGTCATCAGGGATTCTCAACCGTCGCGGAATTGAGCACATGATACGGCGTAATCTTAGTGAGACGATACAGAGCGGAGAACATTTGAGCCTAATAATGATACGCATAGAAAACTACAGGATAATCCACGATGCACGGGGCTACATGATCGGGGGAAGAATAATACGGAGTTTCATACGGTCATTGCACAGGCAGGTATCGGAACGTTACGGGAGTATTCTGGGACGATGGAGCGATGATGAATTTGCGGTGCTTTCGAGGTGTAATGGGGCAGCTGCTGTTGTCTTGGCGAACGAGATTCGTTCAAAGGCTCAAGATGTCGTACTGAGTGCGGGAGCTGCTGACTTGTCGGACGGAGGATATATGAGCGTTAGTGAGTTTGTCGGGGCGGCATATGACGCGATGACTGAGGCTGTGAACTCCGGCGGAAACACAACGGTACTTGCGCGGAACTCATGAGGGCGTTAAAGCGTTACGGTCAGAATTTTCTTGTCGACAAAAATATTCTGGCCTGTATAATTCGGCGTTCTGAGTTGTCGAATGATGATGTGATTCTTGAGATTGGGCCCGGGCACGGGGTATTGACGCGGGCACTTCTTGCGGAGAATGTGAAGTGCGTACATTCTGTTGAGATTGACGAAAGGTTACGGCCTGAGCTTGAAGAGATTGCAGAAAAGGATTCGCGTTTCAACCTTCATTGGGGGGACGCTGTGAAGTATGATTATGAGTCGTTGTCGCCGTTCCCGAACAAAGTCATTGCGAACATTCCCTACAACATAACAACGCCGTTAATATGGGAGCTGCTGAAGTTTGCGGGTAAAGGGCTGAAGTATCATCTCTACATGCTGCAAAAGGAGTCGGCCATGAGGATTACGGCACCTGAAGACACGAAAGAGCGTTACCCATTGGGGGTTACGGTTCAGGCGATGGGGCGTGCGTGTGTTGTGCGGAATGTACCGCGTGAATGTTTCCGGCCTGTTCCGAATGTTGACTCTGTGATAGCGGA
>JAFSLR010000233.1 GCA_017448375.1 Synergistaceae bacterium
GCGATGTAGTCTCACACGGAAAACTCAAGACACCCGCAATACTCCGTTCACACGGCGGACGTGTACGCGCAATCGAGGAAGGCGATGTACATATTGATGTAGCGTTCATCGGTGCTCCAACGTCAGACGAATACGGCAACGCACGCGCTTTAGGCGGTAAAGGCGACTGCGGAGTCCTCAGCTATGCAGTACCCGACTCAGAGTACGCCGACAAAGTTGTGGTTATAACGGATACGCTTGTGCCTTACCCGAATTTCCCGCCGAGCATTCACGGTGTAAATGTTGATTACGTTGTGAAGGTTGACGAAATCGGTAACCCCAAGAAAATCGCTTCAGCCGCCGCAAGAATGACACAGAACCCCCGCGACTTGATGATGGCCGAGAACACCGCGAAAGTCATAGCCGCATGTCCGTGGTTCAAAGAAGGATTCTCATTCCAGACGGGTGCAGGCGGGCCTTCATTGGCGGTAAACAGATTCCTTGAGCCTTTAATGGACGCAAAGGGAATCAAAATGGCGTGGGCTATCGGCGGAATCACTGCGGCAATCTGCGAGCTTCAGCGCAAAGGCAAAGTCGGGAAGATTATTGACGTTCAGGACTTCGACACGGGAGCGATTGAGGACATTCGGACGAATCCGAATCACTTCGAGATGACAGCCTCCGAATACGCTAACCCCGCGAACAAGGGCGCGTTCGTCAACAAACTTGACTTCGTTGTACTTGCTGCGCTTGAGGTTGATATTGACTTCAACGTCAACGTCATAACGGGTTCGGACGGCGTTCTGAGAGGCGCACCGGGCGGACATCCCGACACAGCAGAAGGCGCAAAATGCTGCGTAATCGTTACGCCCCTTACACGCGGAAGAATGGCGACAATCTGCGAGCATGTTGTTACGGTAACGACACCGGGCGATTGCGTAGACGTTGTTGTTACGGATTACGGTACGGCGGTCAACCCGAACAGGCCCGACATCATTGAGGCACTCGACAAGGCCGGAATTAAGCACGTTCCGATCAAGCAGCTTCAGGAGAAGGCATACTCGCTTGTAGGGAAGCCGGACGATTTGCAGTGGAAGGATAAAGTTGTTGCGATTCTTGAGGCTCGCGACGGAACGATTCTTGATGTTGTGAAAGAGATTAAGCCGTTCGAGATTTAAGAGTTACGGAAAAAATGAGAGACTCCCTCTTTTAATTGGGGGAGTTTTTTTGTTAAGTCTTGTCAACCAAATTAATTTATGTTAAAGTCATTCATCAAATCCAATCAAAAATCATAGGAGGAAAGGTAATGGGTAATTTCAAAAAATTTGTTTTCGCGTTCCTTCTCGTTGCAATTTTTGCGACCGCAGCTCCGGCGTACAATCTCAATTTCAGGCTTGTGAATCAAACGGGAATGGTAATGTACAGGTTGTACATGAATCCTTCTGAGTTTGGGAGGTTCGATTTCGATCAGGATGAAATTACGGGTGCTTTTCCTATGGGCAGCGGACGCTATACGGATATTTCAATCAGGAATCCGTCGAGGCAGCATTACAGTCATTGGGATATGAGGATATTCTTTCAGGACAGCAATTACATCTCAATCTACAATGTAAATTTGTCGCGGATTAGTACGCTGACGATTGATGGAGACGGTGATGTGTATGATAACTTGGGAGGATATTATAATATCAAGATTAACGAATGAAGAATAAGCGTTCGGCAATGCCTGAGAGTTTGCAGACATTGAGAGCGAGATTAAGCCGTTCGAGATTTAAGCGTAAAAGTAAAAACGAGACTCCTTCCTGAAATATGGAGGAGTTTTTTTTGTGCTATAATCGCAATATCCAAAGGAGGAATGAATATGCGCTACGAGGAAATTGATTACAACGGCCGCAAGATAAAGTACAAGGTGTTCGACTATGATACGCCCGAAGGCTGGCATGAATATGTCGAAAATACATTCGGCTCAGTCGATGATGAAACATTTGTAAGGCCGCCGGACGGTTATGCGATTGATGTGGAGGCAAATTAATTTTGGCCAGTGTGTACTATCTCGATTCTAATATCTGCATATCTTACATGAGGGGCAGGGACAGAGAACTTCACGACAAAATTGACTCAATAGACCCTGAACTCATAAAGATACCTACGATTGTGAAGGCTGAATTGCTCGTTGGTGCCGAGAAAAGCAAAAGGCATGATGAAACTCTTGCTGAAACATTAGCTTTCTGCGCTCCGTATGAGATTATTCCGTTCGATGATTCTATGGTTCTAACCTACGCTACAATTAGGGCTACACTCGAACTCAAAGGGCAGAAAATAGGTTACAACGACACAATCATAGCAACAACAGCCTTAGCCAGAAATGGAATACTCGTAACCAACAACATAAAGGAGTTCGGGCGGATTGATGGCCTCCAGTGTGAAGACTGGACAATACAGCAATGAAATATATCGTAATGGTTGATGATAACTTTCACTTTGCTGACGAAGCCGAACGCTACACCGCCGGAGAATTTGATACCTACGAACAGGCCGAAGAGTTTTGCCGCGAAATCGTCCGTAAATCCCTCCAAGAGTCAGGCTGGAATCTCGAAGGCTGGAAACACTACGGCGATTCCCCCTTCATTGTCGGCGGAAAATTCATGGCCTCATCATACGCCGAAGAGTTATCACATCACAAAAACTAAAACTCCCCCGCAGCATTTCAGCATTGAGGGAGCTTTCGATTTTACCCGTTACGCCAAGCATTGCCGAGTTTGAACAGTATAC
>JAFSLR010000234.1 GCA_017448375.1 Synergistaceae bacterium
AAAAAACGTGGAAATTCTACCGTAGAGGTTTAGTGAGGTAAACGCTTTATCATGCGTGCATAGTATCGCTACTTGAACTGTGAGCAAAGGGAGCAGGCAAGAGCAGGCTGAATACAAACATTTTTCTATTCGTCAGGTATATATATATATCCTTGATGTTACCGTAAAAAAGTTTGTGAAATAACCAGCTCCAACATGCTCCTTCATATTACCCTCAACGCAGACGGAGTCCCTTGATCACTACCCCGCTGCGAGTCTTCTGTCGTTTGTATCCGGCAGCTTCAAGCGCGGCGTTAATTACTCCGGCCTTTTTATTCGTCTCTCCCGTATACGTACAGTAATCCTTATAGGCTGCAAGAAATTCACCTGCTTTAACTGTCAGGTTCTCTCCGACTTCACAACGTTCATTCATGAAGTTCTGAAGCCAGTCGTTATTTTCCTTGTACACATCAGTAGCCTTAAGCACTGCTTCGGGAGTATCAAGGTGATAATTCTTGTTGATGATTTTCTGCGCGCCCTCAATTATCCAGCTCAGGATTGCTTCTCCTGCTTGTTCAAAGAGGATATCTGCATAGTTCTTTACGTCCTGACCAAGCTTGATTTGAGCGTTAAAAGGAACTACTATCAGCCTTCTCCATGTACCTTTGCTGTGTACTCCTGATGGTATTTCTGGCAGATAATTCGTTAGGAGAACAGTAGTATGGGACGGAGTGAAAGTGAAGGGATCTTTATATTTGCGCTCAGCCGTGATTTTGTCAGTTGAGGCCAGTTGTTTTAGCATCGAAGTGCTAAGCGTTGCACCTTCCTCAAGTTCTGAAGCTAAAGCAAGACGTACACCTCTGAGGTCAGCCAGTTCGGGTTTGGGATTACGTTTGCAGTTTTGCGTCAGAACATCAGCTGAGATAGTTCCTCCGTAAGTCCCCATGACACGATTGATGACGTTCCAGAGAGTGCTCTTACCGTTAGCTCCGTTTCCAATGCAGATTATAACAGCCTCAATAAAGACTTTACCAATTGCCGCCAACCCCACAATCTGCTGAACGTATTCTATAAGTTCCCGGTCTTCCAAGAAAATAGTTTGAAGAAAACTTTTCCATATAGACATCCCCTTATCCGATGGAGCTACCGCGGTGCACTTAGTGATTAGGTCATCGGAATTGTGAGCATGGTTGTTTAATAGACCACAGCGCAAATCATAAGTTCCGCCCTTAGTGTTAAGGAAAAATGGATCTGAATCGAGTTCATCAGGCTGAATGTGTAACATAGATTCGGCCTCCGTCAAGGTAGCAGATACACGGTAAGAGTCCCGGTACTTGAGCGCGAACTTGTAGAATTGATGCGCCTTATCGTAATCAGCCTCGTACTTTTTGAGTGCCTCAGGTTCGACAGCCTTTATATCAACGTTTGCTCTTTTGAATAGCTCCTTCAGCACCTCAATGATACTAAGCGTATTTTTAACACGATCTTCTGCTTCCTTGAGCTGCTGTTCGGTCAGTTCATGTACACATGAGCGTGCTCTTGTGTCTGATTCTTCCCAAAAAGCTCCGTTGAATGTGAGAAATCCCATCTTCGGTGAATGTCTCAGCTTATTGTTGTATTCTTTCGCGAGGATATTCGCTTGCCCGACATCTGTCAAATCATGTGGCTCAAGCGATATATAGCCCTTGTTGAATACATCCGGAGGAATGTAGTTCGGGTTCTTGAGAACAGCATCGCTATAGAATTTTAGTGCATTATTCCATATTACTGCTATCTCCTCAGAAGGCAGAGGAGGGCTGCAAAGCTGCGTCTGTTCTATGAACACCTGGTATGTTTCGCTGGTATTGCCAAAGCGTACTAATTTGGTGCAGGCAAAACGGTATAATGTACTGTTCCTCATACCCTGAGGAATAAGAACACCGAACTCCCCAACGCTTTTGGTTGACGCTGTAGGAATCATCCCATAGTTTAACGACGCAATTCTGTTGATGAGGAAATCCTCAATGGTTCTTGAGCCATCAAAAATTTCAACATACGGATTCCGAGTTCCGTAGAACATTCGCCCCGCATCGGCAGCGTTGCTGTCAAAGAACAGATACGCTTGCAGGATACGTTTTTTCAGTTCCGAATATTTTTGCGCGCTATTTATCGAAGAAATTGGGAATAACACGTGAAATTTTGGACGAGCTGATTTGCCGTCTTTTTCCTTCATGTGGTTGCGCGAGTAATGCACGGCAAATGCAACATCAGTAAACTCCTGTGATATATGTTTAGGCGTAATCCAATCTTCGGGAGTATCAGAGTGCGTATTGTCGACATCGAATATCAAGCAGTCAGAGCACATAAAATTATTGTTGCTGCGTTCGTTGTTACGGTACTCGGCTCCAACATAATCATGTGATACAGCCTCCTGAAGTGAAGCTGTATCGTTGTTTACTACAACCTTGTGAGGGTAGAATTTGTTGTACTGACATTCCACGCAGTCGGCGTAGAATAGTGTGAAATTGCGCATAATCTTCACCCTTTCCTGTAGAACGATGATGCGAAAGCCTCGACATCGAGCTTAAGACCTTTTGCCCACGATGGGGTTTGCTTCATGACATCGGTTACATCCGAGATATTTACGTTGGATTTGGCCTCTATGACTATTTCATCATGGACATGCATGACTATCCTGTAGTCTTTGAGGTTATTCATGGCGTTGGCAAGAATATCCCTTGAAATCCCCTGAACGATATTCTCAACGAGCTTCGCACCGTAAGTTCTGACATTGCCCCACTGCTTTGTCCTTGAGTCAAGACCCTTGTAGTTTATCTCTAAACTACCCGACAGAGATTTACGTAACTCTGGCTTGGGATACGATAAACACCTGCCGGACGGTAGCTCAATAAACATGAAGCTGTCATCTTTGCAGTGAACCTTGATATTGCGTACAGTATGCGTTAACCGAGAATGAATAGCTTTAACGGCGGCATTCTCGACATCGTCCCAGAACTTAACTATACAGGGATTAGAATCACGCCACGCTTTTACGATATTGGGAAGCTCGTTAGAAGTGATGCCAGCATCCGCAGCACCCATCGCCGCGAGTGCGTTTACAGAACCGCCATAACCTAATGCAAGTTCGACAACTTTTCCCTTCGCCCGCAGATGACCATTCACGCCGTTCTTGACTACAGGAACTCCGAACATCTTAGAGGCTGAAGCACAGTAAATATCTTCGTTGTTAGCGAATACACGTAATCTCCAAGTCTCTCCGGCAAGCCAGGCTATAACCCTGGCCTCGATCGCAGAGAAGTCGGCAATGATTAGAATATAGCCCTTAGCAGGAATGAACGCAGTCCTGATTAGCTGTGATAAAGTGGCGCGCACATCATTATATTGCGATTTAACGATGTTGAAGTCCCCAGACGCGACAATCCGCCGTGCCAGTTCTATATTGCTAATATAGTTCTGAGGCAAATTATGGAGCTGTATTCCCTTGCTTGACCATCTGCCGGTTCTGAGTGCTCCGTAGAACCGAAACATCCCCCGGGCGCGCCCGTCTGAGCATACATAATTGTTCATGGCGTTGTACTTCCCGATGGAAGTTTTCTTCAGGCTCTGCCACAGTGATAGCACCTGTCTGACCTGCGGATTTTCAGACTTCCTGATAATATCTGTTACCGCGGCTTTATCGAGAGAAGCGGTATTGATACCATAAGAGGTTAGCCACCGCTTCATCTGAGCTGGTAGATTAGGATGACTCAATCCAGTTAGAGCCTTCATCTGCGCTAGGATGTCTGAACGGGTCATATCATCGATTTCGATCGCGTTGTACACGAAATCCATATCAACGCGTACTCCCCTGTCGTTAATTTCCTGGTCAAGATGATATTCTTTCCAGATGCTTTGTGGCACATTGTACCCCTTGAACTTACGCTGAATATCCACCTCAAGCTCAATAGGGGACTTATAACCGCCGGTGCGACGGAACTTCTCAACATCCTCGAGAGACAGAGAAAATCCGAAATAGGCAGTGATGACCTTAAAGCAATACCATCCGTATGGGTCAAGGAACTCATCCGCGATGAGGCTTTTGCTCCTGAACCACTGAGAGAGGCAGACACGCATAAAGTGAGCATCGAAAGCCCACTTTCTGACGAAGTTGTCAGTTATTGCGCTGATAATCTCATCAGGAATACCATGTCCGTGCTCAAGATCAACAACGCACACAGGGCCACCCTCAACGGAGTATGAGAGACGCAGTAACCTAAAGGACATATGTTGTGCGTAGCGATAGACCCCCGATCTCTTGATGTCAAGAGTGCATGAAGTCTCTATGTGTAAAAAAATTTCCTTCATAAAAGTCTCCTTCCGAAAAACAGCGCGCCCCAAAAATAGAGACGCGCATAACCGAGCTGATTACTGCTTGAAGTACTGCGAGAAAACGTCCTTAGCAAAGGCTAAAGCCTTATCTCCAGTTAAGCAGCCAGCAGACTTGATGACCATAAATGCTTCAGGAGAACACGAGATCCCTGTGTTTCTGTTGTTGTAGGGGAAAAACTTCAGACAGACCGGCCCCTCGTATAATGATGCTGGGAGGTTGACATAGACTTTCTCTCTGTCCTGAAGCAAATCACCTTTTGCGCTCACGATGATGGGCTGAATATAAGAGCGTGCATACAGGTAGTATTTTCCCCTGTAATTCTCCGGCTTTGCGTTCTGTGGGATTTCTTTGTCGCCGTCATGCAATGGGTTGAAGTTATAGTTCCAGTTATCCCCAAAATCCTTGATGCCCTTATTCTTAGCTGCGTTGATTGCGTTGATGACATCATGAACTGTCGCATCAGATTTGTTGAGCATGACAGTGGCAACATAAGACTTTCTACCGTCTTGCGAAGCCTTGTAATCAACGCGCCATAGAGCATTTGCGCTTGTGGTGGCAGTTGTTGCTTGTGCCGAAGAACCGTTGTCGGCTTGCGTTAATGAGTTGAGCTGATTTATTCCTGGTGGAATGTTTCGATGAGCCAGTGATTCTTCAGTATTGTCGTTGAACGCATTGTTCAATATTTCCAGAATTCCGTTGTGCAACATATCGTTCATGTCGTTCATGCTATTTTGACTCCTTATCCTGATAAATTCGTTCACAGCTGAGGTAGAGATAACGATATATCTGACCTCAAAGTGAGCGTGAAATCGGCCTCCGAAACTAGCCGACAAGTAAAATTGCCGCGTCTATTCGTAGGTGCCTCTTAGCCATTGGAGAAACTAGCGTGCCTGTGTGGGTGCTGCGTTTCTGTTCGTAAGGTTGGGTATATTAATTTTGAATTAATGAATTAATGATTTAATAATTGATAATATTTCAAAGAAGTATATTTGTGGTTCGTTATTAATATTCTGTATCTCATAAATGTCATAATATTATTTAATAACAGGCTCGAATCGGAAACAATAAAATAAACGCCCTCTTCAAGAGGCCTGCGAGAATGATTAATTTTTATTCATCCCTACAGAACGGTGAGAATCTAGCACGAGTTAAAATTTAGTTCAATACCTAAGAGAAAATATAATTTTTTTTACTTATAACACATAAAAATAAACAGGATTATATAGTCCCGTTTGTTTTCCTATCCACTAATGATTATGGGGAGTGGAAAAGTGCTGCAGTAATTCCTTCTCGATACGCTTGTGTTCGTGAGTAGGCAAGAAGTAGAGCAGTACAGGTTGCCCTATCTCAAACTGACGAAGGACGAGCTGATTAATTTTGCAGTTAGTACTCTGTCCGCCCTCGTAACATGCCGCCGGAGTTATGAAACTATAGCTTCCGTAGCTCTTGTTATTGAAACGCTGATTGAGATTACATGTCTGCCCGATATAGAGTAACGCACTATCTGCAACGAGAAGATAAACGCCTGAGACGTTATCAGTCATCACCGAGAAGCGACAGAAAGCACCCGAGCCGTACTTGTGTAGCTTCCTGTGTTGCTTGTACCTGTATTGCTCCTGCGGATAGAACTTAATGACGCGACCATGCTCGTCATTCTCAGGGATGAGAGTTTGAATAAACCTGAAGTGATGTTCGAGAAGGATAATATCTTTCTGTGGCTCATGCGCTTTTGGGTAACTCGTTCTGTTCAGGGTTGCGAAGTATCTTGATGTACGCCCACGACTTTCTGCCACCACCGATGACATGTGATGTGTTGAATGAAACTTTGAGGATGCCGAAGTTTACCATGTGCCTGATGATCTGCAATGCGCTAGACCTGTGCATCTGAGCCTCATTGAGCAGCTTGTTGAAGTCAATGTTTCCCTCATTCTTGCAGTCAAGCAACTTCACAATAGCGTGGAATAACCTCTGATGCGTGAAACTTGGGAAGTATCCAGCATTGTAGGCGCGTGCTATGAGACTTGATGAAGAGTAATCTTCGGGACTATTGCGCTCTGTTTTGTTCTTACTGACTTCAGATTCACGCTGTACACTCGTTCCTGTTACTTCGGGAGTAGCTGTTGTTGCGTTTGTTCCCCTTGTTGATTTCTTTGCTGACATAATTTTTCCTCCTGTTATCTATAAAAAAGGCAGACTAGAAACTTAGATGTCTGCCCAAAGTTTTTTTGTTGCTATCCTATACTGCCTGCTGAAGTTCCTCTGACTCATTCTGTCTTGCCTGTATATCAGCATCAAGCCTCCTGATGTCATCAACCGTCCATAACTTAGAACCTTTACCATTCGTTATTGCGGTCATAGCTTCCTGTGCGCGTGCTGGAGCATTCTGTGGGTCATCGGAGAACAGTTTCACGTAAGCATCATAGAGCCTGCGTTTGTCCGATAGAGAAGCAGGGGTGTTATTCACGATTGGCACGTCAATTCCGGTGTCTAACCATTCCCTCAATGCCCGTCCTGTATCCTCCGTTAATGTGAATACCTGACCGTCAAACAGTGAGGTTCGGTCTTTTGAGACTGTTACCGTATGCTCCATGCTGAGGTCGAACACCGTTGTGAATTCGTAGTCTATTCCATCTCGTTGAACAAGACCCAGCCCCATTTTCTTTATCTCCGTCTTGCCGCGCTCATTCTGCACCTGCGCATACTCTGTCTTCGAGCGGATTGTTGCTATGATATGAAGATTAGAGCTGATTATTGCATCA
>JAFSLR010000025.1 GCA_017448375.1 Synergistaceae bacterium
GGCCGTCATAATACATTGGGTTAGCGATTCCGCCCCAGAGCATTAACACAACGAGAACGACTCCGACAATGAATTTCGTCATTTCGCCCGACTTAATGAAGCGCATGAACACTCCGAACACTAACGCCGCGAAAATGTATATCACTGAGATTGAAGCCGCCGATGCTCCGGGAACATTCTGCGATCCGTCCTTGTTGAAACCGTTGAACGTTCCCGCTAGAATGTCAGCGAACGCCGCAATAACCAAAAGCGTAAACAGCCAGCAAAACATCAGGAATAATTTTCTCCCCGTCTTGCCGATATAACGCTCAATGATGAGTCCCATTGATTTGCCCTCGTTCTTGACGGAAGCATAAAGCGCGGTGAAATCCTGAACTGCCCCGAAGAATATTCCGCCGACCAAAAGCCACAAAAACGCAGGAAGCCATCCGAACATCGCCGCTATAATCGGGCCTGTTACCGGGCCTGCACCGGCTATGCTGTTGAACTGGTGAGAGAATACCGTGAACCTTGAAGCGGGTACGTAGTCTTGTCCGTCCTCGTAGCGGTAAGCGGGAGT
This sequence comes from Synergistaceae bacterium, assembly GCA_017448375.1. Lineage (GTDB taxonomy): Bacteria > Synergistota > Synergistia > Synergistales > Aminobacteriaceae > JAFUXM01. The sequence goes on from JAFSLR010000025.1 coordinate 560, forward strand.
CTTTGCTGAAGGGTCAATGCCCCAAGACTTTACGAGCCAGCGGCCATAAAGCAAATATGCCAGCGATAATACTACTATTGCTATGCCGACAAGCGTTAAACCGTTCATGAATTAAATCCTTCTTTCATGGGTGAAAATTTTACGGAATATAACACTCTCAAAATTTTCTGTCAAATCTGACTGTTGTATCTTTCGTGAACGTTGTCTAATTTTCGCGAATGCCGTTTGAGTCCCCTGCAAAATTTTCCTGAACTGTGAAATAATATTTTAACCTGCAAAACTCTACGGGAAGGAAGTAATTTTCTTTGAACAGTATAATAGTCTCAAAATTCGGCGGCTCTTCAATGTCTGAAGCCTCGCACATCATAAAGGCAGCACAAATCGTGAAGTCGAATCCTTTGCGGCGTTATGTCGTAGTCTCAGCACCCGGCAAAAGTTCAGGTACAGAGCTTGGAATAACAGATATGCTCTACTTGTGCCACGCTCAGTTTAACGGAAAAGAAGACCTTGCTGCAATGCTTGAGAGAATACGCTCCTGTTATGCCGGAATTGTTGAGGAACTCGGAATCAATTTCAGCGTTGACGGTGCTATGGATTCAATTCGTGAAAATATTTCATCGGGGAAGAGTGCGGCATATATTGCGAGTCGCGGGGAATACTTCATGGCCAAAATTTTCGCGCAGTATATCGGCTGGGAAATGATTGACGCTGCGGAGATTATACGGTTCAAACCTGATGCTTCACTCGATGAGGAGGAAACATTCAGGCTTTCGGCCGAAAGACTCCTCAACACGAATCACGCAGTAATCCCTGGATTTTACGGTTCACTTCCAGACGGCGATATAAAGACATTCCAGAGGGGAGCGGGCGATATTACGGGGGGACTGATAACACGTGCGGTTAATGCGGGGACTTTCGAGAAATGGAATCGCACAAAGGAAATTTGGAGCGCAGACCCTTCAATCGTAGACAATCCCGAAATAGTGAGATACCTTACATATTCTGAGGCAATGGAGCTTAACTATATAGGGATAAAAACGACTCAGGACGAAGTTCTAATGACACTCAGGGAAACAGGAACTCCCATAAACATAAGGAGCATTTCCGACTCTGAAGATCCCGGAACAACAATATCAGGAACAATCCCTGAAGGTTCACGGAAAAATGTAGCCGTCTGCATAGGTGGACGAAGAAGTTTCAACATAATACAAATCGAGAAATACGGCCTCAATAAGGAAGCAGGTTTCGGGGAAAAACTTTTCGGGATATTCGCGCGTTACTGCATACCCTGTGAACATTGCCTGTCGGGAATATACAAAATGTCGGTCGTACTCAAGAGTCCTCTATACGCATTGAGGCGGAATCAGGTTATTGCGACGATACAGGAGACCTTCGACATATCATCAATCAACGAGGAGAAGAATTTATCACTTATTACTGTTGTGGGTGATGGAATGGGGACTGCTTACGGGACTTTTGAGCGCGTATTCTCTTCGCTTAACGGTGCGGGTATAAAGGCCAGAATGATAGATCAGGGGTCGGACAATCTCAACATAATGCTCGGAGTTAGAGATGAGGATTATAATACAGCGGTAAAAGCCCTTTACACGGGCATGATAATTTCATAGAAAAACGGAGGCAATAATAATCATGAAACGTTTATTATCGGCAGTACTTTTGACGCTCATTCTTGCGGGCTCAGCATTCGGACTCAGCGACCGCGAATACCTGAAGATGAAGAGAAGCAGCAAGGAGTTCGCAAGGGCAGACCGTAATTTGACGCGGGTATGGAATAGGCTTGAAGACCGTATGCCGGGCTGGGCGTTCAAGATTCTGAGGGACGAACAGCGAGACTGGATTAACGGCTGGCGAGATGAGGACGCACGAATGTACATGGAGAAGGGATATTCGCGCGTTGAGGCTTACACGATGGCGACAGATGACCGTGCAGAATATCTCCCTAAGAGGGCGCGTGCAATAATCAACGGTGATTAATCGGCTCTCAGGGTTAAAGGCTTTGAGGCTGAATATAGCTGTCGTTGATGATGACGCTGCGGAAAATACGAGGCTCATTGCGTTTCTTCGGAACTGGTTCGGAGGGAGCATTCACGAACTCGGGCTGATTGATTCGTATTCAAGCGGCAGGGAAATTATCAGCGCATTCACAGCGGGGAAGTATCATATTGTATTAATGGACATAATCATGGGGGACGTAAACGGAATCGAGGCTGCAAAATTTATCCGAAGCAATGACTCAAAAGTTTTGATTGCGTTTATGACGACTTCAAGGGAATATGCCTTTGACGCATTCCCCCTTCACCCTTTCCACTACATTGTCAAACCTTACTGGCAGAAGGATATTGACGCTCTAATGAACGAGGCTGTAAACGTACTTTCAGCAAAAGAACCCGTAATCACTCTGAGGCTTTCCGACTCTGAATGTGAAATCCCGTTAGGCTCAGTGAGTTCGGCTGTCTCAAACGGATATACGGCTGACATAATTACGGCTGACGGGAGGAAGATAATAACGGCGATGTCATTCACTGAGGCTGAGAAAGTTTTTGCTGACGATCCGCGCTTCGTTCTGTGCAAAAGGGGAATTATCGTGAACATGTCAAGAGTTTCGGCCATGAAAGACAGAGCCTTCACGATGAAAGAAGGACAGGTTTACCCGATAAGCGCGAGGAGATTCGGTAATGTGAGTCATGATTTCTCGCAGTACTTAATATCGCGAATGAGGGAGGAAAGCTGAGTAAAAATTTCTGTGTGAACGTTGTCTAAATTTCGTGAATGTTGATTCGGGTGTCTTTAATCCGAAGAAGTTATGAGAGATAATTTACCTACAAATACAGAAATGATACGAAACACAGCCAACCAGAATTAAGCATTAAGCATATACCCTGTGCGAATCCCCCTTCTTTTGACGGCATGACACGATATTGAGGGGGGATTTTTTTTGCTGAATAAATTACAGGGGGCAAACTCACTTCACCCCCTGCAATATCATTCCTCTTCTATAATTTCGTGATAACCCGCAACGTTAATCTTCTTTTCGCCCGCAATCCCTTCAACATTCTCCCTCATGTCGCAGGGAAACTCACACGCAAGCCCGCAAGATGATGATAACTTTCTCGGCACAGGTGCAATTCTCGCGGGGATTCCCGATTTCCGGCAGGTTCTCTCGAACATCAAGGCCGCGCTGGTTGTCTTGAATGTCGCCAAACAGAACACGATTTACAGATACCCGTTAGCCTTGAGGATTTCGGCTGCTTTCTCCATGTGTCGTTTAGGCATTTTGATTACCGGCCCTGTGCAGCCCATTGCGGACTCGGCGTAAATACCTTCCTTCCACAAAACTTTAACCGCGTTGTCGATTTCGAGAACGTCAATTCCGTGAAGCTCATCGTCTGTCGGTTCAGCGGGGGGAGCTTTAACGGCTTCTTCGGCCTGAGCTGCTTTAGGCGTGAGCCCTTCGATTTCCTCATCGAGTCCGGCTTTCCTTGCTGCTTTGAGTTCGTCCGCAACTTTCTCCGGCAGTCCTCCCTGAATCACGGCGGCAGTGAGAGCGAGAGCGTTTGCGATTACAGGTGCGCCCGAAGCCCGCGATACGATGGAGACGACATTCTTCCACCCTTCACCGCATGAAGGCCCGTAGCCCCAGCCTGTAGCCTCATAGCTTCCTCCGGTCGTGAATGACGAGAACATTTTGACGAGAACATTACCCGTCAATGTGTCCGTAACACAAACATCAACAGCTCCCGTGAGAATGTCATTACCCCTGAGAACAGATCCGCCGTCAGCACGTGTAGACTCGCCGAACGTAATCGCGTAGCCTTTCTCCTTCATTCGTGATAACGCGCGGAAAACTGGCTGTGCCGTGTCAACATTGAGTATTCCGACTGTAGGATTTGCGATTCCGAGAGCCTTTGCGACTGCGATTCCGTAGACTGCGTTGCGTAACATTGCCTCGCCTCTTACGGTTGATGATGTCCCTGTTGTTGACGCTAGAATCATCGGTCTTCCTCTTCCGGGCGTGAAGACTCTTCCGATTGTCGTTACGCCGAGCGGGAACGGGAAATACATTGCCACAGCTCCGGCGACTTCACCCGATTTAACGGCCTCTTCAAGCCTTGCGGGAATGTCGCACTCTGCGCAGTCGATGTACTCTAAATCCTCGTAGCCTTCAACTTTCGGCCCTATAAGGACGGGGATAACCGCTGATGATGTCTGAAGGGCTAATCTTGCACCCTTTGCGATTTCCTTTGCGCCATGCTCGCTGCCTGAAGCCATGAGTCCGACTCTGACTTTCGGGCCGCCTGATTTCGCGCTCTCTATAATCTCTGTCAGTGCCTCGCCGACAAGTTTTTTGATAGCGTCTGACATTTTAGGCCAGCTTTCCGGCTACTTCGCCAAGTGCCTCAAGGATTAACGCTTTGATGTCGTCTTTGCTTACTGCTGATGTTGGCGCAACGGGTTCGGGCTTTTCGATGAGGAACGATGCACCGTCAGCAAGATTCGTCAAACGTGCGAGGAACAATGAGCCTTTACCGATAATCATGGCGCGTTTGATTTTTCCCTCGTTAATGAGTTCGCAAGCAGGGCCGATGAAGGGTACGCCAGCGGGGATATGACCCTGAGTGTGAGCGTAACCGATTGTGCCGTGTTTCTTGATGAAATCCATCATTGCGGGCTTCTCAATAGCTTTCTTCATTACGGCGAGGGCGGCAATCATTTTGATGTTGGCTAATGGAACGTTCCCAGCTCCGGCGGGTTCGGTGATTTCGTGGTTCTGGAGTTCGGGCGCGAATCTGTCTACGTCCGTGAACGTGAGTCCTGCTGCCTGTAACGGCTCGAAAGTGAGCGCACTTGTTACGGCTTGAGGAGCACCGCCTGCACCTACGGTATGTTTACCGAGAACGTCAAGCCTCATAACGGGCATAGTACCGTCATCGGGCACAAGGAGGACGGCGAAACTTCCTACGCAGTCTTCAAGGGCAAGGAGTCCTTTCTTGACGTGGTCGCGTGAGTTCATATAGAGTTTGGGAATTGATCCGCCCGCTACGACCGCAATATTTCTCCGCGCACCTGAAGCAACCTGTGCAGCCGCGTTAATCATGGCGTTGACGGGTCCTGCGCAGAATCCGCGAACATCGCAGCCAGAAGCGTTAGTGCAGCCTGCGACTTCAGCGATAGCCTTCGCGAAATTACCGCCAGCCCTCTGGCCAACGTCCCCAGCTCCTTCCTCTGAACACTCAATCACGAAATCGAGGTCAAGGGGATTCATTCCGCTGTTCTTGAGGAGGTGAAGAAGTGCGAGAACGCCTGACGCTTTACCCGCAAGATTTTCCATGAGAACGTGAGCGGTTAAGCACGGGTCTGTAGGGTGTCCGCTCCTGATACAGCCGACGACTTTACCGCCGCAGTAAAGAGGGAGTCCGGCGCGTTCTTTGTATTCGGTCTCAATCTCTGAAAGCTCATGCATATTCTTTGGGCGTACGACTCTTTTCACGATTGCTTCAGTGATTACGGGGTCATCGGCTAATTTCTTGCTGACTTCCTCTGCAAATGATTTCTCAAGCCAAACAAGCTCAAATTCATCGCACGCTGAAATGAGTCCGAGAAACTCATCTTCCGGCATAAGCTCGCCGAATTTCCCGTAGCGTTTTGACTTGTCATCGGGTAAGGGCTTGTCGACCCAGGGAGCCGGGATTGCTTCAAACTCTTCGTAGCTTATTCCGCCGATGTAGGTCTGGTTGGGTGCGTAGTGAAGCGCGTGGTCGTAGCTCTGCAAGTGATTGGGGAGCGCGTCAAGGTATTCCTGTTCTTTTCCGCTGTGGAAAGCCTCCCACGGTGTCCCGCCGTAGTGGGAGCCTGTTTCGGGGGCGTGGTTGAGGCAGTACGAGTAGCTTTTGATTCCGACTTTTGACATGATTTCTTCTCCGTTTCCTAAAGTAATGCCCGGAGGATTCTTTTATGGAGTCCCCCGGGCTGTTGTTTACTGGATGTTACTATTCAATAGCGTTCTTGCTGTACTGTTCGCGCATTCCTTTTACTGCTTCTGTCAGCGCATCAGGGTCAAGCACCATTTCCATCATTGAGATCTGCTCTTCCCATGCTGCGGGGTCGCATTCAGCTCTGATTATCGGGTCAAAAATGTGATATACAGGGAGTTCCAACGAAACTCCTGCGAGGGGTCCTGCATAGGTCGGGTCTCCTGCTGTAACTGTCTCGGCGTAAATCTCTGCGCCTTCTGCGTCAGATGATCCGAGAATTACAACGCAATCCGTTCCATATTTCTCTCCAGCATCTTTAACTCTCTGCTGGTTCTGCAGGTCCATCGCTCCTGCGGCCGTTCAGACAAAGCACTCGGTAGCTGAGAAAATTATCTCTGCTCCGCTGTCCTTGAGACATGCTTCCATTGCAGGCCCGGGAACGCCATCGCGCTCGCCGAGAAGCAATAATTTCTTACCTGCAAGTTTCCCCATGTCCTGACACCTTCCCTTCTTGAAATTTAATTTTTTGTTTGCTGACTGATTTTTATTCCTTGCTGATTTACACTTTCACTTTACGTCTAACGCTTAGCCCATGAGCTCATCAACCTTAGCGGTGATAGTCTCGATTGTAAGGTCATCGCCTCCGAGCCGTGCAACTTCTGCGCCGTCCTTATAGAACAAGAATGTCGGCTGTGCCATTACTGCCGGACGAACCATCATAGCGACTCTCCTGTTCTTTGACGTGTCGACAGAGCAGAATTTGAACTTTCCTTCATACTTGGGGTTGTCGGCTAATTCGTGGTACTTGGGCATTAACGCCATGCAAGGTCCGCACTTAGGCCCCCAGAAGTCTAACACTGCGGGTACGGGGCTGTTCTTGAACTCGGCCTCGAAGTTTTCCTTTGTGATTTCTGTGATTGCCATCTTTTGTTTTTCACCTCGCTTGTCTTGTGGAATATGCATATTTTCCTCAAAAGATGGTACTTGCGTCAATACGTATTTCATTATATTAAGAGTTAATGATTTTTGTTATAGCCGAAAAATTTTCAAGCCGTTAAAATCTTATGTGCTGATAACATTTTTATTCCATCAAGAAACTTTTTACATATTTCATTTTACAGTGGCAGTTTTTTTCCGGGACTCGCGGTTTTGAGTCGTTGATTTAGTTTTGAAAAGTTTGATTCGGAATCGGCAGTTTAACTTTGGGGATTTCAGTTTTAAGTCAGCAGTTTTACTCTGAAGATTTCAGTTTTGAGTCAGCAGTTTTACTCTGAAGGTTTCAATTCTGAGTCGGAGGTTAAATTCTGAAAGTCCCGATTTTGAGTCAACGGTTTAATTCTGAGGATTTCGATTCGTAATCGGCGTTTGTGTTTCGGGAAAAACAGTTAATTTTCAGCGCGGAAATTTTAGCGCATGTTTAACAATAATAAGGATGTGAAATTCAATAATGAAGCTGGAAATAGGAGCATTTCACGTCAAGGATATAGTATTCGGCGAAAAAACTTCATACTCAGCCGGAGTCCTTACAGTGAACAAAGAAGAACTGCTCAAGGTCGCAAAAGAAGATGAGCATATCACAACAGCAGACTTCAAGATCGTACACCCGGGCGACAACGTAATACTTTGCCCCGTGAAGGAAGCTGTAGAAATGCGCTGCAAAGTTTCAGGCGGACACGGAATTTTCCCCGGCGTTCTGTCTGAAATGGAAGTAGCCGGGTCAGGCCGTACACATTGCCTTCAGGACTGCTCATTAATCGTAGTCGGCGAACACGCAGGCGGATTCCAGGACGGCGTTATCGCTATGGGCGGGAAATACCAGCATCATACGATTTTCGGCGACATGGTGAATCTTGTGCTTGTTGCTGACACTGACGAGGATTTTGAGCGCAACGAACAGCAGAAGAAGAATCACGCTCTCAGATGGGCGGGAATGAGACTCGCTGAATACATCGGCCAGTGCGTTAAGGATTTAGAGCCGGA